>JAEEQL010000069.1 GCA_016285265.1 Lachnospiraceae bacterium | reverse complement strand
CATAGGACCGAGAATATACAGCTCGGCATCCTTCATATACTTTTCACGGAGTATACGGAATGCCTCAATAACAAGATAACCGCCCTTGGCATCAAAATCTTTTCCGACAAAGAGGATCTTGTTTCCTTTTCTGTCGGGCTTAAGCCTCGAAGTATCGATCTCCACTCCAGCTCCGACAGTGTGAACACGCTCGGGAGCGACACCGAAACGCTTGATTATGTACTGGGAAAGCCAGTCGCCCATGGTAAAGATTCCGGCGCACTCAGGTAAAAATGCGTTCTGGGTCTCACACCTTTTATGCAGCGCTTTCATATCGGCATTCTTACGAAAATAGTGCTCTTTGGTCACCGGATCTGTCAGGAGCACTTCCTCGATGTACTGCGCACACATATCCAGATAGATATAATTGTGTGCGTCATTTCTCATCGGCAGCTCAGCAAACTGCAATGTGCAGAAATTCGAGTCTTCGATGGAATCCAATGCCTTTTTTCCGGGCTTTCTCAGAGCAGATAAAGCAAAATCATACTTAATGAACCACCCTCTTCGAACCAGTGCATTTCTGATCTTGGTGGCAAAAGACTGCTCGATAGGGGTATCTATCAGTTCAAATTTATCCTTAAGACTATCAAATAAAGATAAATACGTTCCTGACCAGGCTTTCTTCCTGTCGTTTCCCCATTGACATATATAGTACAGTTTTTTCATGTTCTCTTCTGCCATTAAAGTCTTTTTACCGCGTCATCTTTTGATCTTTTTCAAATGTATGATCGCACCGAATGCCAGCGCAAGGAATACGTAGACGAACTTAAGTGTCTGAAGCGCATCAACCCACCACAGGTTAATGAAATAGATCGTGACTGCGATACCGACAATTACAAACAATCCGCATCTGAACCGTAATCCGTTTCTGAATAATGTGAATATGCTTGTTATGATAAACAGTACATAAGTGACCAGGCCGGGATACGCATATTTAATAAACTGAGCAACGTAATAGTTATCGATCGAATAAATATATACTACCGCACCGTCAGTTCCGTAGAACTCGGCACCGAACCCTTCCTGTATGCCTCGTCCCAATATCGGGTTGAGCCATTCAAGTCCGAATATCTGTGGAAGGAATCTTCTGTATTCCTCACTGCTGTCAAGTCTTCCGATCTCCGCACCGAATATTTCCGAGTATCTGGTTCCGAGAGCGGTATCGATTACGCTGGCGATCTGCATCAGCAGATATTGACCCAGACTGTTATTTTTGTTGATGAACAGGAACAGACCTACAAATATCGAAAGAACAAGAAATATCGTAAGCGATTTCTTGATATTTTTTATTCCGCTGAAAAGAAGGATGGCTCCTATTTCAATGACAGCGAGACCCAGCGTGGATCTTGATCCCGTAAAGAATATATCGAAGAACAATACAACCAGCAGAACAGGTCTCCTGAAGAGATAGATCTCATCTCTTTCAATATCGTAGCAGGCGATAGCAAGGAACAGGAGAAGCAAAAGACCGAAGCCGAGCGGATGTCCGCAGGGTCCCATGATCCTGTAATGTCCCGATCTGTAAACATTGGTAACGGTGTTGGGTACTGTGGAAAGAAGCTGAAGATAAAGTGAATGTCCTCCGAAATACTCAAGCAGACCGTAAAATCCGAGGAAATAAGCACAGAACAGGATTATCTTGATGGATTTGATCACACCTATCACATATCTTATGCCAAAGAGCAGCATATAGAACGTGAGTATCTCAAGAAATACCATCATGAACGCGTTGATATCCGTTCTGAAGATCATGGTATAAAATGCGACAAACAGATATGCCAGCAGAGGAAATGTCAGGGCGCACTTTAAAGAATGATCTATAAACGCCAGGACTATCTTCAGATTAAACAGAACGTACACCACCAAAAGTATATTGGCGAGTCTCGTACAGGTTATATCATAGCCTATATGAATTCCAAAATACTGCGGCATCAAAAAGTCCGTAACTATCAGGAAAAGATTGATAAAATACAATCCTTTCATTTTCCTCAGTTCCGGCTCGACAAATTCCGGTATATCATACAAAGTAAGTTTCTTACTTGAAGTTTCCAATTTTTCACTCCAATCAGATGAATATTTACGAGTGTTTATCTATCTTCCCAAGAAATTCTTCAATAGAATCAATGATTGCCCGGGTGTTTGAAACATAAGGCCTGTAAACCGTGTTGCGGACTTCTTCAAAGCATTCGTCCAGCTTGTCTACATCCTTGCAGTAACAAATGATCCCAAGATCGTCAAACTGATGAAGAAGCTGTAACTGGTGATCATCGACATGTTCTCCGTACTTTGCAAGTCTGGGAACGGCAATGACCTTTTTTCCTTTTTTCACAGCCCCCATAATAACGCCGGTTCCACCATGGGTCACAACCAGAGAAGCGTTTTCGATGTGGCCGGAAAACTCTTCCCTGTCCATGAACCGGGTATACTTATAATTTTGCGGAAGATAAGTGCTTGATCCGATCTGGGCAAAAACTTCATCAGTGATGATCCCCTTGTCGATCAGCTCATCTATTTTTTTCAGTAATCTGTCAAACTGAAACTTCTGGGAACCCAATGTAACAAAAATCATAACGGCTCCTAATATATTCCGCCCTTATATATGGCATTCGGATAGAATTCAAGCATTTCCTTCCACTGAACATAAAACTGATCGGCGTATTTATACAAAAGCTTTCCGCTGAGTGTCCGGGAAGTCACCTTTGCAAAAGACTCGATATAGATCAGTTTTCTTCCCAGCGCCTTCATAAGAAGTGCGCAGGGAATCATGGCAAGAACTCCTGTCGTGATCATTACATCCGGTTTTTCACGAATGATGATACCCAGACATTTGCAGGTGTTTGCGATGATCTTCAAAGGAAAAAGAAGCTCTTTCCTGTTGATCTGACTGACATAATATGTCTTCACATCATCTATTTTTACACCATAGTCTGTATTTTCGGTAAGGAGTATGCTGTCATACTTTTGCATTAACGGCTTAAGCATCATAAGCTGTTCAAGATGCCCCCCGGAGGATGCACCAAAAACTATTTTCATATAATGCCTTTTTCCTTAACGTTGGGGATCAGCCCGAGGATCAGATCGTTATTCTGTTCGCACTGAGCGATCGTATAAACCTTCTCAGATAAGAACTCTTTAATGAATATAAGTACTGATGCCAGAACGAATGTGATTCCGGAGAAAATAAGTGCTACCAGAAGTACGCTTACGCTCTTGGACTCCACAACGCCCTTAGCCTGGTCAAGTACCTGAAGAGTGCCGCCGCCGGCAATGTCGTTGATCTCCATTACAAATGCATCAGCCATTGCGTTGGCAATCTTGACAGCATCTGCAGGGTTATCGGCAATCGCTACAAGTTCGATCTTATATGCGTAATACTTTGAATTGGTGCTTGCTCCGCTGATATGGATATCTTCTTCCTGAACCATCATCTTCAGGACTTCGGCAGAGTAAGCGGCATTGTTCAGCTCAGCTGCTGCCTTCTCACATACACGGTCACTGTCAAGCAGGCTGCTGTATGTATTCATGACCGAAACACCGCCCGATGAATCGGAAAGAGATCCGTAAGCAGCACTGAATATTGTGGAAGTAGCCTCATAGTTAGTCCTTACACCGATATAGCTGATGAAGATAAACGATGCCACCAGGCCGATGAGAGTCATGACCAAAACAGCGCTCTTGAGCTTCCATAATCTGTAAAAAGCAGCTTTGATATTTTCAAGCAGATCGTAATCTGCCAGTTCCAATTCTTTAACTTCTAAACTCATAATCCGCTTTTCCTCACTTCTTCTTCATAATAATCACAAAGGTAAAGAACAGAATAACAATGACAGCAGCCAATGCTCCCATTCCGGCATAGTTAGGTTCCGAGGCATTTCCTCTGATGAAATAATCATCGGAGCCGCCCTGAGGATTTTCTCCTTTTTCGATCGTGATCGTCTGTTTTCCGGCCTCCATATAGTGAAGCTGTCCTGCCTCATCGGCATATCTGAGAGATACTTCGATCGTATGCTGTCCGGCTTCCTGAATGGTAAATGCCACAGCGGAGGTCTTGGTTGCTCCCGGCTTCATGATACCGATGGAAGAATCTACCACTTCTTCTCCGTCAACGGAAACAACATAAGCTACATCCTTTACATTTTTCTCACCGAGCACCTTGAATGTGAGTGAAGTGGAAAGGCTTTCCCACTGCTTTCCGGAAGAAGGAATCTCGAGTGAAAGAACTGCGAAAGGCTCTTCTGCTCCGGCAGGAATTCTCAGCGTGGTGGTATGGCTCCTGTCAGCTGAAGCAACGGTAACATAGAAATCAAGTGTATCTGCATTGATGGAAGTCCAGGAGTTATACTTCAGCTCAAGGGTATAAGATTCGCCGGGAGCAAGATCTCCTACGAAAAACTCGGCTACTTTACCATACTCGGGAGCTACGCCTCCGGGATTGGTTATTTCAACAAGTGTATCTCTTGCGGTCACTCTGGAGCTGGCATTTGTAAGTACCAGGGAAAGTACAAACGGTTCTCCGGGAATGATCCTTTCATTGGTGATGCTGTAAGATTCTACAATGACATGGGCACTTTCAACCCAGGCATCGGGATTAAAATCAACAGCATAGACGGTATTGGGAATTGCAAGCATCAATACCAATAAGAGAATCGTGAAAGCTTTAATTCTTATTTTCATCGCTTAGTGTGCTCCTTTTTTCTTCATTTTACCCGCAATGTTTTCCTGAAGGTGCTGTTCACCCTTTGCATTGACAAAGTAGTAATCATAATCCTTGACATTCTTCTTGTACATATCACCTTCGATCTTGTTGATGATCATGCCGTAATATCTGTCGGGATAATCCTTCAGCATTCTCTTTGCATTCTTGACCTGACCTTTTCTGGTCTCGCCCAATGCAGCAATCGTAATGATGCCGTCTGCTACTCCGAACATAACCTTTGCATCGGGAACGATATTGATGGAGGGGCAATCAAGGATAACGTAATCGTATTTCTTACGAAGATCCTCAACAAGCTCCTTCATCTTGACCGAACAAAGAATACGTGTCGGGTTAACATCACATTCGCCGCAGGGGATATAGTACAGATTCTCGATGTTGGAAGAATAGGTTATATTCTCAACACCCTGATCCGTAACTGCTCCCGGAGCACTTAAGAAATCTGCCAGTCCGCTGTTTACATTGTCGTTCAGCTTCTTATATCTCGCTGACTTTCTTACATCGCAGTCAACAAGAATGGTTTTGCGCTTTCCGGCAGCTACCGCGATACCGACACCGATACAGGTGGTAGTGGTTCCCGCAAGGGGTGAACAACCGGTAAACAGCAGAACCTGTGACTGGTTATTGCTCTTATTGATAAGATCAACAGCTATCTTATCAATGGCTGCACTAACCGTCTGGCTTTTGTTTTCATACAATTCAACTCTTTTTTTCTCCTGATCCATAGCATCTCCCGTTAATATTTTTTATTTCTGATTTATTTATTTACAAAGGGATTGAAATACTGTCACTTCCGTCCCATGTAACAAACCGAATCTGCTTTTCCACGCCTGTGGTGCAATCGAAACATACCACGTTCTGACAATCCGCATCTATGCAGATATCAAGATCGATGGGATAGTCTTCGAAACGTTCGAAATAATCCGTCTTGCCACCCCTGCTCGCGGGAATGATGAAATCATATTTCACACCGTCCGCATACACAACAAGCAATCTGTCCTGCAGGGTATCATTGGTCACGGACAAATGTGTTTTTCCGTTTCCCTTCCATACACTGGCGACATATAAGGAATCGATATCAAAGATATTAGTAAACTCAATGCCATCGGATACGGTCGGATATAAAGGACCGTACATCCTGGATTGACCTACCGCAATGTTGGTAAAGCTTACATTCCGGTAATACTCAAATCCCTTCCTCTTGGCCGAAGCATAGATCGTATATCCGCCTCCGTTAACGATGCAATCACTGAACGAAATATTGATTCCGTTACTGTATTCCATCTGAAGCATGATACATGAATTGATCGCATTCGTTCCGGGGATATGCGGCACTTCAAAACGGCAGTGCTCATACCGGATGTTTTCGGCATTTACGCCTTCTTTTCCGTAGATCTGTGTTCCGTCCGTATGTACTCCGGTACCGGCAGTATCCTGACTCGAGAAATCACTGAAATAGCAATTTCTTACGGTGACATCATGTAAAGGAACGAGTCCATCCTTATAAAAACTGCCGAACTTACAGTAGTTAAACTCCGCACAGCTTCCATAGAAACTGTTAAAAGTACAGTTGGTAAAAATGAGTTTAACCTTGGGATAGTTTGTAAGCGATCTGAAAATGGAAAATTTACAATTTACAAATACAAGAGTGATCTCGCGATCGATCTGATCGGCATTATAGACTTCTATGATATAGTCAGAAAAATCATAACCGCTGAAATAGATCTCCCCCACAATATCAGTGTTTCTATTAAAGAAATCAAAAGAATTGATTCCCCCACTCTCTTTAAGAACAATCCCGTTAACCGTATCGGACGCCAGGACCTTGGTAAAGCCACCCCACGCTCCGCAATTATATCTGTCCGGAATGATGCTTTTGTCCTCGGGCTGTGCCGTGATGATCCGGCCTGCTGCCAGCTGCGCATCATTATCCAGCTGTGTGACCGTCTGATCCAGGACCACATACGGATCGGCTTCCGGTTCCGTAACTACCTGACCGGGATCAACTTCCGGTTCCTCTTCAGGCTCTGTGACCGGCTGTTCCGCGATCACTTCGGGATTGTCTTCAGCCCCGGATACCGGCAGATCAGAGACCGCCTCGGACTCTTCACCCGTCTGCACGGTCATCTCGGCTATGCTGTCAGCATTCCGCTCCGGATCGTCCGAACGAATCGATCTGAACGCAAGCGCACCTATCAATGCGATGACTGCCACGCCCAAGATCGCCGCTATTATCTTTTTCTTACTCACATTCGGTTTCTCCTTTCTCCCTCTCCTCATTTTACGTTCCAAAAACCATAAAAGCTTCAGGAATCTTTCAAACAATACAGATCGATCAGATATGATCTGTAGTTCTGATAATACTTCAGGAACTTTATCAGTTTCAAAGCATACAGGGGTTTTCTTTTCTCCAGCATCTCACATCTTCTTTTCATCATCTGAGTGTGCGATGAAAGGATCTTCATATCCCCGGCAGAGGCTGAAAACTCGTTAGCCGCTTTTTCCGATTGTTCACAGGCAAAAAGCATCTTCTTAAACAGTTCGGTTCTCTTTGCCCTGCTATGGTAATTTCCGAATGTGGACGTATTATTGGCGTGTATCCTGTGCCGGATCAGATTGGAATGAAGAACATACAATCCGTCCGCACATTGTGCAAGCCGCCACATACGGTCATCCTGAGCCCATCCGTCGAACCAGAACCTCTCTGCCTGTTTAAAAAAGGTGTTTCGGACACACATACAGCATCCGATGGCTCCGATATAAAGACTGCGGTTGCCCAGTCTGATCTTTTCAAGAATACCGTTATCCGGCATCCTGTCCATAATACTCTTGGGTGCCTCGAAATCAGGATCATCGGGAGCCCATGGAAGATAATCAGAACAGAGAACCTTGCAATCCTCATGCTCCTGCATGATCTTCTCCATAATGCCGATCTTTTCGGGATCCCATCTGTCATCCTGATCCGAAAAAAACATCAGGTCACCCGTTGCCATAGAGGCAGCATGATTAAAATTATCGGCAAATCCCAGATTGACGGGATTCCTGTAAACATGCCATTTCTCTTCAAGATCATGGGTCGAGATATATTCCCGTACGATATCAACCGTGTTATCCGTTGAACCGTCGTCACAGACGATCAGTTCATCGGCAGGTCTGGTCTGTTCTCGTATCGTGTCCAGCTGTTCTCCTATATATTCAGCCCCGTTGTAGGTAGCCATCACCACAGAAACCGTCATGTGTATTGCCTCTTCAGTCACGTGTCTCCAACTGTTAGGGAAGGATTCATACGCAAAATGCACACGGAGCCGTCTATATCGAAAAAATAGCCCAACACTACCATTATACTTTCTTCAGTATAAATGTCAATTTTTTCACAATAAAAACGCCGTAAATCCCATAAATCTGCGATCCTGCGTCACGTGTTGTAGTCTTTTTTTATGATAAATCTTAATCTCAGCCCCTCGGCCAGAAGATTCATCAAAAGCTTGTTGTAGTGCTTAAGATATAATCCCTTGGCGCCGCCCTTTATATACGGATTCTTCCTGAACTCCGGAACGTTTATACGCAGGAATTCGTGCGTTCTGTTTATAAGCTTGCGTCTGTCCCCAAATCCCTTGACAAAACCGATGCGGTTGAGCGAACTGCAAAGAAGAACCTTTCCGATAAAATACTCCAGCTCATCTTTATACTCATCCCTGAGGTTCCTGCTTTCATAAAAGTTAATAAGCGACTCAAACACAGGAAAAATGTTCGCCACTTTTTCGGGGCGGGCATTGGTCATCGTGGAGCCTTCATGAAGTGTTCTGGAGCTCAGTGCCTCCTCAATGTACACCGGTTTTCGGATCCACGGAAGCAACTCTATAAAGAATGCCGTATCCTCATAAATGTAGCCCTCGGGATATCTTGCACCCGACTCTTCAAGAACCGTTCTTTTGAAAAGCGTGGTAAACATGCTTACATTGGCATCGATAAACATTTCCCTGTTATCTGAACAGATCGGGCGCATGTCCATCGCTCTGACAACGACTTCGCTGTCATTTACATATCTTACCGCCTTGTATCCGCATCCAACGAAATCAGCATCATTTTCTTTGGCGGCACCATACATCTTCTCTGCCCACTTCGGATCAAAGCAGTCATCCGAATCAAGGCAGGTGATATACTCACCGGTGCACTCCGGAAAAGCCAGGTTTCTTGCACTTCCCTGACCTCCGTTTTTCTTGGTGAGTACCTTAAAAGTGTCCGGATACCTGTCAGCATACTCTTTAATGATATCCGGGGATTTTCCGTCCGTGGAACCGTCGTCAACAACGATCGCTTCAATATTCTCTTTTCCGATGCTCTGCGAAACAATGCTGTCAAAGCATCGTCTCATAAGATCCCCCGTGTTATATACAGGGATGATTACACTGACTTTTTTCATATGACGATCTGTTTATCCTTGCTTCTTTCTATAACTGTTCCATGCAGTTTTCAACTGATTGATCGCATCAAATTCCCTGTTTGCCCAGATGACCACAAGAACCGCGATGAAAACTTCCAAAAGCCATCTTATCATCCACAGGCTTTCGAGCCATAAGGAAACCGCACCGACCGCCGCGACCGTAAATGCCGCCAGAAAGAGGTTTCTGTTCGGAAAAATGCCCGGGCCCTGTAATTTCCTTGCAATGAAATAATGAAACAAAAAATACAGGAAATATGTAAATAACGTTGTGTAAGCAGCGGCAATGTATCCGTACCGGGGAATAAAAATATAATTCAGGATAATATTGACCGCAGCTGCAAGGCCGGTTCCGATCGCTATAAAACGGGTCTTCTCGTAATAGTATTCAATGATCGAAGGAATCGAATAAAGGAATGCAAAATAGCCGCCTATGAGTATGGGCACAACGCATTCCGTAGAATCCCAGTAAGCCCTGTCTCCCAAAACCTTTATGACTTCGGGCGAAACCATCATTACGAGAGATGTAAAGGCAGTCATGCCCCAGACATAGTCTGAGATACCCTTCCTTATTGCGTCGTACTGCTTTCTCTCCATCTTATCGTAGACCCAGGGCTTCCAGACATTTTCCAGCGCAGTCTTGGCAACGGCAACTATTGTGTTTACAACATATGAAAAATTGTATATGCCCGCCTCAGCCGAACCGATCATATCCCTTATCATGATCTTGTCAAAGGAATTGAGTATTACCTGGGATATTCCGTGCGGCACAATGGGCAGGCTGTAGATCACACCATACTTCCAATAGGCAAAGTCAAATCTCGGCCGTGCTTTTCTGAAGAAAAAGCAGACAATATATAATCCTATCAGGATCATCGGCACCGAAATACCGATTATCCTTCCTGTAGTACGGTCGTCTCTGAAAACTGTCAGGACCAGAATAAGAGAAAACGCCATATTTCCTAAGGAATGAAAATAGCTTAACTTAAGATAGCTCTTATATTCATAGTAAAGGCCTATATATGCGTTATAGATCTGGTGCAACGCACTGGCGAACGAGTGAAAAAGTAAAACATTCACTACAAAGCGGCTGAACCCCACCCTTTCCGAATACAGATCGTAAAAGACATTCGCAAACAAGAGCCAGGCAGCCAGACTGACCATGGCGAGCAGGACAAGGGATGAAACATATTCGTCAAGCTTCTCTTTATATTTATATTTTGCATTATTGATACTGGCATGCAGGGCAAGACCGAGAATAATATATATTATCGACTCGTAAGAAATATATGCTCCGACATCACCGTAATTCGAGGTGGAAAGAAGACGCGTAAAGATAGGAGCCGAAAGAAAAGTAATTCCCTTTAGGAGATAGTTTCCGACTACATATCCTGCCCCTGCGGCAGCAACCTTCCGTTTATGGTTCATTTCATATTTCATCACAGTCACTTCATCTCAACAAAATAGTATGATCTCCCGACCTTACTCCGGAGCGCACATGCCGTTTTGTCATCGGCAGAGCCGCCGACCTTCAGGTACATAAGCAGCGCCGATGCGGCATCATCCAATATATATTCATTGAATCTGTAGTCCCCGCATACATTCTTTATCATATACCGCCCCTCATAAAAACTGACATCCCAGGGCGATCTTCCGTCCATACTCGATGCTCCGAAGTCGATCAGAAGAAACTTCTTCACGCGCTCGTTATCGTCGGTGAGCACCATTATGTTCGCCTCTCTCAGATCGTTATGAACAATATTCATATTGTACAGAGCATCCGTGCATTCACACAAAAAACGTCCCAGCATTTCAACCGACTCTCTGTCCAATCGATGATTCTTAAGATGATCCTCAAGAGTTTTGCCGGGAACATACGGAAATTCGATCCATGAACCATCATCGTCACACCTTGTCATCAGGACAAAATTCTCTTTGTCCTCTTTGCTGTCCAAAATGCGATGCTGAACCTTTACTTCATTTTTTATCGTTTTAAGAGGTTCCGGCTCATTTCCTTTTATAAAGAATTTTTGTTCTCCTATATCATGTGTGAAAAAAACACCGCCGGAATTACTGTTAAACGCATCTCTTCCATGGTCATCTATCCGGTCCGTAATGACATTATCTCTTATCAGTCCGGAAAAGAACTCTTTGCTGCGACGCTTTTTATCTCTTCCGACTCTGTAATATTTATATTTGTAGTATGACCGCATTTCAAGCAGGCCCAGCTTTTTATACAGCTTTGTCCGTACTTTGGCACGTACGGTGATACTGTTTCCGATCCTGTCGGAATAAACTGTATTATCGATCCTTCCGATCTTAATACCTTTTTTTAAAGTGTAACCGGCAAAAAAATCTTCGGTACCTGTCTCATCGGCATCGAACTTCATAATATGCCTGCCGATAATGTTTTGTCTGAGCCAGCAAGGCCTGTTTGTATAGCAATAAGCCACATACAGCCAAAGAAAAGCGATATCCTCGGACGAAAGCTCATCCTTATTCCCGCCTGTTTTACGATACCAGCCGCTCAGTCCCGCCTCACTGAAGGTCTGAAGTACAAGAATCCTTTTTCTGCCTTCTTCATCGGTAAAGCTTGTCCTCCGCTCTCCGCTCTTTAAACATTTCGGAACAGACTCTGAAAAGAATATGACCTCTATGGGATCATATTCAACATCATCCAAAACAACATAATCTATTCCATTTTCGTCCAAAAGACCGGCCAATTCTTCTCTGGTCATAGCTTTTACCTGCACCGCAGATCCGGAGACCGCATTATTTGATAAAACAGATCAGTCCCAAAACTTGTCATTTATTTCGGAACGGAAGGCAAACTTACCGTAAAGATACGGCACCAGGGAAACCAGGAAATATTTGAAACGCAGCTTCCCGTCAATACTGCGGTTCCGCATGAATTGTTTTCTTTCCTTCTTGAGCAGAGGTCTTATCACTTCTTTTCTTGTTTTCCTGCTGCAAAAGTGATATTCTTCGAATATTTTTCTGATATACAGTTTCTGTGCCAGATTGAACAGATTCTCTCTACCCGACGCTTTGAGCCTTGCCATATGATCCTCGACCCAGCGCATCTCTCCCATCAGCATCGATTCATGTTTCGCGTTTACGGCACTGCTTTTTCTTCTGCGGTAATGATAAAGGACATCCGAGATGAAAACGATCTTTTTGCAGCGGTCACATACCGAAAGCATGATCTGCGCATCTTCGCAGAGCATTTGCTGAAATTCCAGATCTTCAAATATCTCCTTTTTATAGATCTTGTTCCATACATATGAGTACACTCCGGAGAATGCATACAGGAGATACAGATACTTATCCGGTGTAAATACTTTTCCGTTTTCGATCTCACGAAGTCTGCTTCCCGGCACATCCCTATCGGTATAACAGGAATAATAATTGCAGAAGATCATATCCGCATCGTTACCTGCCAAAGCATTTACCATCTTTTCCACAAAATCCGGCTCATAGTAATCATCCGAATCGATAAAACAGATATATTTACCTGTTGCATTTTTCAGACCGAGATTCCGGGCCAGTGCCTGACCGCCGTTCTCCTTGTGAAAGGCCTTTATACGGTCATCTTTTAAGGAATAATCGTCGACTTTCTTTCCTGATTCATCAGTAGATCCGTCGTCAACAATAAGAACCTCAATATCGCGATATGTCTGGTTCAATATTGAGAGGATACATTCATCCAGATATTTTTCAACATTATAAACAGGTACGATTATACTTACCTTACCTAAATCTTCGCTCATCTTTCGGGTCCTTCACATCGTTAATCTTAAAATTTCTGTGTATCGATCGGTCAGAACAGTTCATCATTATCAAAGGTTTTGACGATCTCCTGGTATATCCTTTCACAATTATGATCATCATGCAGGGGGAAAACTTCTTTGAGGTTTTCTTCAAACTCGGGCTTCATTCTGAAGTCATTCCCGGCATAATCACCGATGCACTCAAGCAGGGCATTTTCATCATCCACACACTCTCCGAATCCCGCATCTTGATAATCAAACCATCCGCTCGACTGATGCTCCTTAAAGAATCGTTCGGCATCAAACTGGTAATACAGCACGGGTTTGTTCATATATGCAAAATCAAAATGCACGCTGGAATAATCGGTTATCAGCAATGAACATTCCTTAAGCAGTGTCTGAACATCATATTCTTTATGGCTGCCTATGATTATGTTTTTATTCGGCGAGCTGAACTGGCCGATATTCTTCTGCATCATCTCGTGGGGATAGAAAATGATCTCTGCATTATAACGCTCTGATATTTCCGCAAGCATCGGATTGTTGATCAGGCTGTTCCACTTCTTAACGTATTCACTCTGAGCGGCCTCTTCCGCACCGGAATTCTTAAGCCAGATCCTCCACGTAGGCATGATCAGGATCGTTCTCTTCGGTTTTATATCGTGAAGCGCATCAAATCTGGCCAGTCCGGTATATCTGACTTCACCGTCCCGGTAGTGAAAGTTTTCCGCAACATAGTCCGCCTCAGGTTTTGCACCGCAGATGAACATATCAAACTGAGCTCTTTCCTTGTGATACCAGGTAACGTTGTTGCCGGATATCCCATGTTGTAAAAATACTGTTTTCTGATGGTTCTTGTTTTTTATATCCTTTGCAAATCTTTTATTGGCGCTCGGGACGATGGGGTCAAACGCCACCAGCAATACGGATGAGCTGATATATAACATCCAGTACTTCAGTGTTCTTTTATAAACTATGTTTCCGAGCTCCGCCACCTTGTCCAGATCGTGTGAATCGCGTGTGATCAGATACCAGGCATTGATCTCCGGATGCTCTTTTCTTAAGTATTTAAACATATGATAGCCGTTATCACGGGCATCATAACCGCGTTCGGAGACAAGCCAGACCTTTTTTCCTTTTAAACTGATCTTGGCAATGGGCGTCAGAAATAACTGTACGGTTTTTGCAAATAAATAAACTCCAAGTGTGTTTCTGTGCATATTTCAACCTTTCATAATCTAAAGAATAAAAAGAGTTTGACCGACCCCTTCAGCAGGAGCCGGTCCTTTATGTCAGCCTGATATTCCCCCATGCCGAACTGCGCCAGTTAAGGACCGAGTTGTCGGTTTCTTTGCGGTTGATCACAATATCGATTCCTTTCACGCAATCAAGATCCGCACCTTCCCCGAATTGTTCCATGGCAAATACCGTGTAAAAGGTCTTGTACTCACCGTTCATTACCTTGGACAGATCCAGTTTCAGGATGCTCTCACCCGTATCTCCCGCCGATCCTTCGATCAGGTCATAAAATACCGCAGTCGCAAATGCACGTTCCTCCTGATCGTTAAGTTCAACGCGAATGCCGACCTTAACAACCTGCTTGAGGATCTTCCATTTGATCTTCAGATCCAGAGTCTCCGATCCCGTGACCTCACTGTTTTCATTAAGATATTCCGCACTTACGATACGGACATCTTCCCGTCCCAGCCATCCGGGTCT
>JAEEQL010000068.1 GCA_016285265.1 Lachnospiraceae bacterium | reverse complement strand
TCGACCTGTGGAAGGAAAGAAAGAACACGATGATACTGATAACCCATGACGTCGATGAGGCTATCTATCTCGCACAGCGCGTGATCGTAATGTCACCGCGCCCGGGACGTATCGTTGACGATATTCCGATCGAAATGAGTTATCCGAGAAACAGAAGTCATTCCGCATTTGTCAGATACAGAAATGTCATTCTTGAGAAACTCAATTATGCTCACGAAGAAAGCATTGCGGATTTCAGTATTTAATAATGCAACATCAAAGGGATGCGAACCATATCGCATCCCTTTTGTTATGCGGAATTATAAATGCACAAACCTTTTCCGTTATAGTTTCAGACTATAACCTATTCTAGAATTAGAGTATTTTACAGACTGTATTTCCGGAGTGATAATCAGTGCATAACAAATCATGATTGTTACGAAAAAAGTCATTCGGAGGAAAAAATATTATGAAAAAAAATCTGATCAAAAAACTCGTAAGTCTTGTAGCAGCAACCACCCTCGCAGGAAGCCTTCTTGCAGGATGCGGAAATAACTCACAGCCCGCAGGCACTTCAAACCAGCCCACATCCGATACACAGACCGGGGCAGATGCACAGACAGATGATGGCAGCGCCACAGCTGATACTGCCGCCGAGATAAAGGGAACCATCACCGTGGCAGCGAGCCAGACTCCTCATTCGGAGATTCTTGCTGAGGCAGCTAAGATCCTTAAGGATCAGGGCTGGGACCTTCAGGTAACCGTATTTGATGATTATGTACAGCCCAACAACGTAGTAGAGTCCGAAGAGTTTGATGCTAACTATTTCCAGCACATTCCTTATCTCAATTCTTTCAATGAAGAGCAGGGAACCCACCTTGTAAACGCGGGCGGAATCCACTATGAGCCTTTCGGAATCTATGCGGGAACCAAGTCTTCCCTTGATGATATCGCAGACGGAGACGAGATCGCTGTTCCCAACGATACCACCAATGAGGCAAGAGCACTTCTTCTCCTTCAGGATAACGGAATCCTTACTCTTAAGGAGGGCGCAGGCCTTACCGCAACCGTTAATGATATCGAGTCCTACAATGTTCAGGTCAAGATCATCGAGCTTGCCGCAGAGAGCGTAAAGGATGCGATCCCCGATGCAGCTTACGTAGTACTCAACGGTAACTATGCACTTGAGGCAGGACTTTCTGTCGGAAAGGATGCACTCGCATATGAAGCAAGTGATTCAACCGCAGCTCAGACCTACGTTAACATCATCGCTGTCAAGGAAGGACACGAGAACGATGAAGGCATCAAGGCACTTGTAGAAGTTCTTAAGTCCGATGCGATCACTGAGTTCATCAACAGTACTTATGACGGAGCAGTTGTTCCTTTTAACTGATATCCTGATAAAGCGTTCGCTTATTTTAAGACTGACGCCTTCCATTAGGGCGTCAGTTTTAAATTAAAGGCGGGTTATGAGAGAAAGATCATGAGTGAAAAGATAATCGAGATCAAAAAACTGAATAAGAGCTTCGTTACGGAAAAAGGAGAGCTCACTGCTTTGAGCGATGTAAGCCTCGAGATCGAAAAGAAGGATATATACGGTATCATCGGACTTTCCGGCGCAGGTAAATCCACTCTTGTAAGATGCATGAACCTTCTCGAAAGACCCACTTCCGGAGAAGTGATCGTAAACGGCAGGGAACTGAATTCGCTGAGCGACAGACAGCTCCGTGCGGAGAGAAGAAAGATAGGAATGATCTTCCAGCATTTCAATCTCCTTATGCAGAGAAGCGTGATCGATAATGTTGCTTTTCCTCTTGAGATAGCCGGCAGGAAGAAAAAAGAAGCAAGAAAGAAAGCTCTTGAATATCTCGAAGCTGTGGGACTTTCGGAGAAGGCAAATGCATATCCCGCACAGCTATCCGGCGGACAGAAACAGAGAGTTGCAATAGCCAGGGTTCTTGCATCGAAACCTGAGATCCTTCTTTGCGACGAAGCGACGAGTGCACTTGATCCCCAAACAACAAAATCGATCCTGGATCTTCTTAAGGAGATAAATGAAAAATACGGGATCACGATCGTTGTCATCACTCATGAGATGAGTGTCATTCAGGAGATATGCAGACATGTTGCGGTCCTTGAACACGGAAGACTGGTTGAGAGCGGACCAACGGAGGAACTTTTCAGGGCACCGAAGACTGCGGAAGCAAAGAGACTAGTCTTCAGCGGAAGTGAGCATATTCTGGAAATGACATCCGAAAGAGTCGTCAGGGTAAGTTTTCATGGTGTCAGCGCCTATGAGCCGACTCTCGGAAATATAGTTCTTGAGACCAGGACGCCGATCAACATACTTTATGCAAATACCAGTACTGTAAACGGAAATGCGGAGGGAGAGATGCTTCTGCAGCTTCCGGAAGATGATGAGAAGGCAGACCGTATTATCAGATATTTCAGGGAAAAAGGTCTGGATCCGGAGGAGGTGAATGCGGATGCTAAATCAGCAGGAAATCATAATGATAATTGAAGGACTCAGAGACACCCTGATCATCGTAGGTTTCTCGACTGTCTTCGGATACGTTCTCGGACTGCCTCTCGGAATAATCCTTGCTGTGACCGATAAAGGAGGAATAAAGCCCAATGTTATCGTCTATAAGACTCTTGATCTTGTGACAAACGTTCTCAGAAGTTTTCCTTTTATCATTCTGCTTGTTGTTCTTATTCCCGTAACAAGAGCGATAGTCGGAAAGAGCTACGGAATCGGCGCGACAATAGTTCCGCTCGTTTTCGCAGCGGCGCCCTTCATCGGAAGAATGGTCGAGAGTTCTCTTAAAGAGGTTGATAAGGGAGTTATCGAGGCCGCCCAGAGTCTCGGTGCGGGGAACGGAACCATAATCTTCAAGGTCCTTATTGCAGAGGCAAGAACATCCCTTTTGGTCGGTGCCACGATAGCTTTCGGAACCATTCTGGGATATTCCGCAATGGCGGGTGCCGTCGGCGGAGGCGGTCTCGGAAGCATTGCCATAAGATACGGTTATAACAGATTTCAGCCTCAGATTCTGTGGCCCTCGGTCATCATACTCATACTTCTTGTACAGCTTTTCCAGGTGATCGGAATGAGGATATCGAAGAAGCTCGACAGAAGAAAGAAGTGATATGCAACCATCAGACTGAATAAATAAAATAATCGAAAGAAGCTCACAGATGTGTGGACATTATCCGGGATCTCATTTGTTCCGGATGATGCACCGGCATCTGTTTTCTTTTTGCGCAGATAAAAATGTTTTGGGTGAGGGAAAAATTTTTCCGGAAAAAAGTTGACACATTACTGTTATAGGTGTATATATAACACATGAACAGTTACCGACAACAGGGAGCATTTGAAATGAGGCAGTCATGATCATATCCCAGTCATCAAAAGATCCAATATACCGGCAGATATCGGACAGCTTCCGGTCGGACATTCTGGAAGGACGGCTTAAGGGAGGCGAATACCTGCCGAGCATAAGAGGCCTGGCCAAGGAACTGCGCATCAGCGTCATAACGACCATGAAGGCGTATGAAGAGCTGGAGAGCGAAGGACTCATTACTGCGGTTCAGGGAAAAGGCTATGTCGTTAACGAGCAGAACACCGATATGCTGAGAGAGCAGCATCTGAGAAAGGTCGAAGATGCGTTGACGGAGGCCATATCCTCCGCCAGGATCGCGGGCATGTCGGATAAAGAATTAATGGAAACATTAAAAATATTACTTAGTATCAGGGAGAATTGAGATGGAATTTGAAAGCGTAATTCACGGAGAATCGATCGTAAAGAGGTATAGCGGCTTTGAACTTAATGTTCCGAAGCTTGATGTTCCCAAGGGCTTTGCCACAGCACTCATCGGAGAGAACGGTGCGGGCAAGACCACTCTTCTGGATATACTTGCCGGGATCAGACTTGATTACGAAGGAAGCCTTAAGTTCTTCGGAAAGTACGATGACAAGGACAGGGAGAACAATCCCGCAGTCAAGAACAACATCGGATACGAAGGAACCGGTAATTACTATCTTCCTTCATGGACTGTCAAGCAGGCAAGAGAGATACAGACCCTTCTTTTCGAGAATTTCGATGAAGCCAAGTACAAGGATCTCTGTAACAAGCTTGCGGTTCCCGATGATGACAATAAGAAGGTTTCCGATCTTTCCGACGGAAACAATATGAAGATAAAGCTTGCCGGTGTTCTTTCGAGAGAGACAGAGCTTCTCATCCTCGACGAGCCCGCTTCTCCCCTCGATCCTCTCATGAGGGACAAACTCAATGATATGATCAGGTCTTACCTGAATGAAAAGGAAGGCGAAAGATCCGTTCTCTTTTCAACACACAATATCGCAGACATGGAGTCCGTTACCGATTATGCGATCATCGTTGAGAACGGAACTATCGTTGAAGAGGGATTCGTAGAGGAGCTCAAGGAAAAGTACATCTGCATCAAAGGTGAAAAGCAGGATGAAGAAGCCGCATCAAAGATTCTTTATTCCATGAGCTCCAACAGTTTCGGTTTCGAGGGTATCTGTCTTTCATCAAAACTCGATGAGCTTGCCGGACTTTCTGTTGTAAAAGAGCCTCCCACTCTTTCCCAGATCTGTATTGCGGTCATGAAGCAGAACTCCAAGCTTTACGGAGTTAACTAAGGACAGGGAGTAAGAAACGGTAATGAAAAAACTGATCAAAGCTTACAGGGTATTTACCCCTGATATGTATACTCTTTGCGCTTTCCTCGGAGGAAGCGTGGTGCTGATCGGACTCGGTGCGTTCATGAACTCTGTTTCGATCCCCCCGATAACCATTGTGGTTATATCGTGTCTTCTGGCTTCACTTGATATACTTTGTGACTACTTTGTTTTCCAGGGCATCTTTTCAAATGAATTCGAATTCGGTATACTTGCCAATTCCCATAACGGATTAGACGTGCTCAGAATGGGAATCCGCGGAGACCAGCTCAGACGCCTGATTCAGATAATGATCGTCGAGTTCGGAACGGGACTTATCCTTAAAAGAGCGATGTTCGAAGCGGGATATTTTGTAAGCACCGGTAATTATTTCGGATTCATCCTGGCTCTTTGCCTGGCTGTTTACATCGGAGATACCTTTGTCCTGAATGCAACCAGAAAATACAACAACTACTCCGAAGGGCTTCTTGTGATAAGCCTTTTCACCGCATTGCAGTCCGGACTGATATTCGGACTTTCAATGGTTTTCCTGAGGGAGGAAGCACATGTTGATTCATTTCCCTGGGTGCTCGTTCTTGCGATAATTGCAGTCGTTGTAACTTACTGCATGTGTGAAAGAGTCAACCTCAGGTACAAGGATTCCTTCGGTGAAAGAAAACCCGGAAGATACGGTGATGATTCGAATAGAAAGACGATCGTCTTCCTCGCCATCGCATTTGGTGTTGATTTCGCGATGCTTCCCTTGATGAAGTACGGATTTGACCGTGGTATCGATCTTTCGGTGTTCCTGATCGCACAGATGATGTATCCCATGTGCGGAGTCGTACTTGCCAAACTCTTCTCATACAATGAAGGAAAGCTTCCCAAGGCGGCATATGTGACTGCACTGATACTTACCGGCATCTGCATGATCCTTTGCGCAATGGAGATCACTCTTCCGCAGACTTTCGAAATGAACGGTACGGAGGTTCCTTACTATTATCTGATCTCCAATTATTTCGTCATTGTTATCAACATTATCTTTTTCATAATGGTTTTTGCCTGCGGAAAAGAAAAAAGGACGAATGCAGGACTCGGCTTCTCAAATCCTGCTCTGTCGATAGCACTGGTTCTGCTTCACATTGTTCTTTATTTTACATATTTCCTTATCGCGGTCGCAGCTTTTTATCTTTTAGGTATATCGGATGGGGAATTTGATCTGATGAAGGATTTCGTGAAGGTTATATTCTCGGAAAACGCACCCGCTCTCTGGGTGGGAGTTATCCTGAACCTTATACTCTCATGCGTCATATTCCTCGGTGAGGAATACGGATGGAGATATTACCTGCAGCCGATCATGCAGAAGAAGTTCGGTGTAACACTCGGAACGATCCTGCTCGGAATCGTATGGGGAATATGGCATGCAGGCGCGGACTTTATGTATTACTCCAAAGAGTCCGGTCCGCAGATGCTGGTTGTTCAGATCATCGCATGTGTATCGATGGGAATCTTCTTCGCTTATGCATACATGAAGACGAACAATATATGGGTTCCCGTGCTGATGCACTTTTTCAACAACAACCTTGTTAACGTCATCAGTGGCGGAAACATGTTGAATGCAATGCAGAACAAGGTTGTGGGATGGAATATGATCCCTGTTTATCTGATCGGATATGTGGTTATGTGGGGATTTATCTTTACGCCGACCATGCTCGGCAACGCACGTAAAGTTAAGGAGGCAGAAAATGTTCAGTGAATTAAAGAATGCATATAAGCTTGTTCAGTACGGACTTTCATTCAAAAAACAGGTGGGATTCGCCATACTCTTCGCTTCCATCGGATTGGTCCTTGAAGTAGTGACCCAGGGCAGGCAGTCCACCGGTGCGTTCTACATCGTATTATCCGGACTGTTCATATATCAGCTGATCATTTCCGCGGATGTATCGACCCTTGTACAGTCATCACCTTACAAAAAGAAGATCCAGTGCTTCTATCCGATCATCTCGGTTGTTCCCTGGACATACATCACTTTCACCATTATCGCTGTGATCCACGGTCTGTTTGCCAAGGCCGGCGGACAGGAACTCACACAGACACATGCACAGAATATATTTCTGATCGGTTGCTTCCTTTTCGTAACGATGATATATTTCGGAGTGACATATAAGTTTTTCGTCGTATCGACGGTACTTATGTGTGTATCGATCTTTATCCCGATAACCGCTGTAAACATCCTGTCGAAAAGCGGAAGTACATTGTTCGACAGCTACGGAAAGTGTGTTGTGATAGCTTACATCCTTTTGACTATTGGATCGCTTGGCGGTTATCTGTTGGCACAGATCACGTATAAATACGAGCTTTCGAAACTGGCATTCAGGGGAATGCTCGGCAAGAAGAAATAATGAAAGTAATCCTGGAAAAAGTATCAAGCCCCGAAGATGAAAGGGCAATTATAAAGGCGGCAGAAGTTACCGAGGAGATCCGTAGTGCAATGGATCTCCTCGAAAACAACTGCCGCCGCATTTCGGTTTCGGAACTTTCGGAAGAAAGATCGTCCGGCGAGACGGTGATGCTCGGAACGGATCAGATCTATTACACCGAATCAATCGACAAGAAAACCTTCATCTATACGAAGGAAAAGTGCTACGGAACCAAACTCAGGCTGTATGAACTGGAAGATACACTGAATGCCAATTTCTTCAGATGTTCAAAATCGCTCATCGTAAATATCCGCAAGATCAGATCGGTAAGATCCGAGCTGAACGGCAGGATGATCGCGGAACTTTTGAACGGTGAACAGCTTGTGATATCGAGAAGCTACGTCAAGGACCTCAAGAGAAAGCTGGGTGTATGATGGTAAAATTAAAACTTATATTCAATCAAACACTTATGATATCAAGTGCGATACTCTTCGGACTCGGAATACAGGAACTGATAGAGTATCTTGCCACGGGCGATGCGTATTTTACCTGGCAGTGGTACATACCGCTTTCCATCATCTTCTGCGCATTTGTGTGCTCCGTGCCTTCGCTGATATTCATTGATGATTATTCATCGGGAAAAGTGTATGTTCTTAAGGTTATCATTCACTTCATATGCATATTCGCTGCGGTCAGTCTGTTTGCTTTTCTTTTCGACTGGTTCGACACGCTTACCGGTTATCTGGTAATTGCCGTGATGATAGTGGTCATATACGGATTTACATGGGCCGCAACGTATTGGCTTGCAAAGTCCGATGAAAACAAGATCAACAACGCGCTGGATGACTTAAGGGACGAAGAGTAAACACGGGGACGGTTCCGCTGTTCACAAAGTAAGAAGAAAACATAGAGACGGCTCCTTCTTTCACGGATTTAAGTGAACGACGGGGCCGTCTTTTTGCATGCATTTTTTGCCGTTCATGCATCTTGGTAATCCCAAAATGCATGTTGGTAGCGTTTCTCTTTTCATATGTTTTGTACCCGTTTATGATGCGCTTGTAAGGAACAGGAAAACAAAACGAAAGGAAAAAACATGAACGCTATAACAGTTAAAAACCTTATCAAGGATTATAAAGAGCACAGAGCAGTGGACGGAATATCGTTCGAAGTCGGAGAAGGCGAACTCTTCGCATTCCTCGGAGAAAACGGCGCGGGCAAGTCGACCACGATAAACATCCTGAGCACGATCCTGCAGAAGACATCCGGCGAAGTCAGGGTTTTCGATTACGAGCTCGGCAGGAACGACGATGAGATAAGAGCTTCGATAGGTATCGTATTCCAGAACTCGGTACTCGATAACAAACTCACCGTAAAAGAAAACCTTTATACCAGAGGCGCTTACTACGGATTGACTAAAAAGCAGACCGATGAAAGGCTTTCAGAGTTCAGGGATGGATTCGAACTCGATGAGATATGGAACAGAAAATATGAAAATCTCTCGGGCGGACAGAGAAGAAGAGTGGACATAGCAAGGGCACTCATACATGATCCGAAGATCCTCTTTCTCGATGAGCCGACAACAGGTCTTGATCCAAAGTCCCGCAAGATCGTATGGGACCACATCGATTACCTGCGCAGGGAAAAGAAGATGACGATCTTCCTTACGACACATTATATGGAAGAGACGGCGGATGCGGATAATGTGGTCATCCTCGATAAAGGGAAGGTCATAGCAAAGGGAACTCCTTCACAGCTCAAGACAGAATATGCATCCTCAAGACTAGTATGGTATACGAAGGAAGATGAAGAGAACGAAAAGCTTTTGACCGGAATGAATTACACTTACGATTCGGATCACTACAATATCCGTTTCAGGGACAGCATAACAGATCTGCTTTATAACTACCGCAATATGATAACCGATTATGAAGTTATCAAGGGAAGCATGGATGATGTATTTTTGAACCTTACCGGAAGGGAGATGGCAAGCGTATGAGAAAGTTTATGGGATTAACAAAAAGAAATCTTCTGATCTATTTTAAAGATAAAGGGGCGATCATTTTTTCACTTCTTACTTCGCTTATAGTTCTTGTTCTTTATCTGCTCTTTTTGAAGGGAACATATCAGGATGCGTTCGATTCCGCACTTGAAGAAACTCAGGGACTTGCAATGCTCATAAAGAGCGAAGATGTTGATGCATTCATAAATGTCACGCTTCTGATCGGAATGATGGGCACCGCACTCATTACCGTTCCTTACTCCTGCCTCACGACGATTGTCAAGGACAGGGAGAATAAGATTGACTATGATATAAGCGCAACTCCCATAAAGAGATGGCAGATCATTCTTTCCTATTTCACATCGGCTGCGATCTCCGCGTGCATCATGACAGGTATTCTCCTTACCGCAGGACTTGTGATCCTTAATATGAACGGCGGACTTCTTCTCGGAGCATCCGACATTCTTAAAGCTTACGGAATGGTCGTTCTCGGATCCGTATCCGCTACCGGTTTTTTTATGACCATGATGCCTCTGTTTAAGACATCCCAGTCATCGAGTGCTTTCTTCGGAATGCTTTCCGCGGCGGCCGGATTTGTGATCGGTGCGTATATTCCTATTTCACAGTTTTCCGAGACCGTGCAGACCGTCTGCAATATCTTCCCCGCAACTCATGTGACCGTGGCGATAAGGAATATCCTTATGAGCGGTGTGATGAACAGCTTTGATTCTTCCATAGCGGGTGTCGACGGCGGAATGTTCCTTGAATCGATCAGAAATTCTTTTTCATTCAATGCAAGGATGTTCGAAAACAACATCGGAATGAAAGGAAGCATCATTTATATCGGTGCATTTACATTGGTCAGCATTGTTGTAATGATCTTCTCATATTCCAAAACCTACAGAAGAAAGTAAATCATTTACATAGCTTTTTCAGAATATCAATGTACGCTGAAGTAAAAGCGGAGGGCTTTGTCGAAGCCGGAAGGATATAACCTATTTCCATATAATCATCAACATCAAGGGGCCTGGCGATTATGCCGGGCCCGTTTAATTCTTCGCTGATAACTCCGCTGCAGATCGTGTATCCGTTCAGGCCCACGAGCATGTTGAAGAGGGATGCCCTGTCGCATACCACGATCTCTTTATCACAATCGAGCGTGCTGAGTATCTCTTCCGAAAAGTAAAATGAATTATGGCTTCCCTGTTCGTAAGAAAGACGGGGATAGGGCTTAAGATCTTCGGTGGTGAGTTTCTTCTTTTTCGCAAGCGGTGAGGATTTTCCTATGAAGACGTGGGGCTTTGCGGTAAAGAGCGGCTCGAACGTGAGATTGTTATCACGAAGCGTTTTGAGAATGACAGTCTCATTGAAACTGTTCAGGTAAAGGATACCTACTTCGCTTCTCATACGGGCAACGTCTTCTATGATCTCATAGGTCTGTGTTTCTCTCATATGGAATTCGTATTTGTCACCGCCGTACTCTTTCAGAAGTTCAACAAAGGCCTCGACCGCAAAGGAATAGTGCTGTGATGAAACGCTGAATTTATTCTTTCCGGCGGAGGTGCCGGTGTATCTTTCTTCTATAAGATTGGTCTGGTCGAGGACCTGTCTCGCATATCCCAGGAATTCTTCGCCTTCCTTTGTGAGGCTTATGCCTTTCTTCCCTCTTTCGAAGATCCTGATCCCGAATTCCTTTTCGAGCTCCTGTATGGACGCGGTGAGGCTGGGCTGTGCTATGAACAGTTTGCCCGCGGCCTCGGTGATGTTGCCTGTTTCCGCCACTGTGACCACATATCTGAGCTGCTTTAAAGTCATATTGTTTTTCTTTTCTCCTATAGGTTATACTTATATCGTGTAATAGGTTATATTGATAACTATATAACTATTATAGATAAAATCTATGGATAAGTACAGATTATTTGTATTTTACCCATAAATGCTGCATCGCTATACTCTTTTTCACAAGGTTCGTTCAACTATTTAACGCACAAGGAAAGGAAAAAACATGAAGACGGCGGTTATCGGATTTCCCAGGATCGGAAAGAACAGAGAACTTAAATTTGCGGCAGAGAAATATTTTAAGGGAGAGTCATCGCTCGACGCGCTTTTTGCGGAGGGCAAGGCTCAGAGAGAATACAGCCTTACCGTACAGAAAAATGCAGGCATAGATTTTATATCCTCCAACGATTTCTCTTTCTATGACGGACTGCTCGATACTGCGGTTCTGTTCAATGTTATCCCCATGAGATACAGGGAACTCGGACTTAATCCCACCGATACATATTTTGCAATGGCCAGAGGCTATCAGGGAGAGAAGGGAAACGTTAAGGCACTTGCAATGAAGAAGTGGTTCAACACCAACTATCATTACATCGTTCCCGAGATCGAAGACAATGCATTCGTTTCTCTTAACAATACGAAGATCTTCGATGAGTATGATGAGGCTCTTTCAATAGGAATAAAGACCAAGCCCGTTATCGCAGGTCCTTTCACCTTCCTTAAGCTTGCCAGGTTCACGGGTAAGAAGACTGCCGGTGATTTTGCTGATGATCTCGCAAATGAGTATTCAACGCTTGTTGCGGAATTTGAAAATAAGGGTGCCGAGTGGATCCAGTTCGATGAACCCTATCTTGTTAAAGATCTTACTGCAGAGGATATCGAACTGTTCAAGTCATTGTATGAGAAGATACTCGGAACCAAGAATACCATCAAGGTTCTTGTTCAGACATATTTCGGAGACG
This sequence comes from Lachnospiraceae bacterium, assembly GCA_016285265.1. Taxonomy (GTDB): domain Bacteria; phylum Bacillota; class Clostridia; order Lachnospirales; family Lachnospiraceae; genus AC2028. Next base: position 2,918 of record JAEEQL010000068.1, on the reverse strand, counting down.
TAAGGGATATCTATAACGATCTTGTGGCTCTCGATTTCGACGGTATCGGTCTTGACCTGGTCGAAGGTAAGATGACATACGGACTTATCGAGAGAAACGGCTTCCCCGACAACAAGATTCTCTTTGCCGGACTTGTAAACGGCAAGAATATCTGGAGAAACGATTATGCCAAGACTCTTGCCAAGATCAATTCGCTGGAAAGAGCAGGCGTAAAGAATATCGTTATATCAACATCCTGTTCTCTTCTCCATGTTCCCTATACAACGAAGAGTGAGACGAAGATAGATAAGGATACCCTTTATCATTTCGCTTACGCTGAGGAAAAACTCACCGAACTCACCGATCTTGCGGAGCTTACCGGAATAGAGGGTGAATACAATATTCAGTCTGCGGAATGCTACCGTATGAACAGAAGACTTTTCGGCGAGAGAAAAGGCAGTTATGACGAAGCTGTCAGAAACAGGGTTGCTTCGATCAAGGATTCCGATTATACAAGACTTCCCGCATTTGAAGAAAGAGAGAAGATCCAGAAAAAGCTTCTCGGACTTCCCGTATTCCCTACAACGACCATCGGATCGTTCCCTCAGACCGCAGATGTAAAGGAGTACAGAAAAGACTTCAGAAAAGGCAATATTTCCGAGGATGAATACAAGAGCTTTGTAAAGAGCAAGATCGCCGACTGCATCAAGCTACAGGAAGAGATCGGACTTGATGTTCTCGTTCACGGTGAGTACGAAAGAAACGATATGGTCGAGTATTTCGGAGAAAATCTCGAGGGATATGTATTTACCGAAAAGGCATGGGTTCAGTCGTACGGAACAAGATGCGTTAAGCCTCCCATCATCTGGGGAGATGTATCACGCAAGAATCCCATCACCGTAGAGTGGTCCGTGTTTGCAAAGAGCTGCACCGACAAACCTGTAAAAGGAATGCTCACCGGCCCTGTTACGATCCTTAACTGGTCATTCCCCAGAGAAGATATATCTCTTAAAGAAAGTACTCTTCAGATCGCGCTCGCGATAAGGGATGAGGTTCTTGATCTTGAAAAGAACGGAATCGGCATCATTCAGATCGATGAAGCCGCACTCAGGGAAAAACTTCCTTTAAGAAAGAGCGACTGGAACAGGGATTATCTTGACTGGGCGATTCCCGCATTCAGACTTGTTGCAAGCGGAGTGAAGGCTGAGACCCAGATCCATACACATATGTGCTACAGCGAGTTCACGGACATCATTCCCGCGATCGATGCAATGGATGCCGACGTCATCACATTCGAAGCATCGCGTTCCGATTATCAGATACTTGATGCGCTCAAGGAGAACAATTTCAAGACCGAAGTCGGCCCCGGTGTATACGATATTCACAGCCCCAGAGTTCCTTCGGTTGATGAGATCTATTCCGCGCTTGTAACTATGAGGAAAAAGCTGGATGATTCCAAGCTCTGGGTTAATCCCGACTGCGGACTTAAGACAAGAGGAGACAAGGAAACGAAAGCCAGCCTTATCAATCTTGTTGAAGCCGCAAAGAAGTTGAGAGCGGACGAAGCATAAAAAGAGTTTCTTCTATAATAAATGAATAGCTTTGTGACGTCATTGTCATAAAACTGCAGAGCAATATGAAGATATCGGATATATATAAGGAAAAAAAGAAAACATTATCATTTGAGATCTTTCCTCCGAAAAAGGATTCGGATCTTAAGAATATCGATGAGACTCTTTCCGTACTGTGTGAGCTCAAGCCTGATTTTATCAGTGTGACATTCGGTGCGGGAGGAAGTCTCAACAACAGCAAGACCGTAGAGATCGCAAAGAAGATCAAGAATGATTACGGTGTGGAACCCGTGGTTCATCTGACCTGCCTTAATTACGACAAGGCGCAGATAGATGAATTTGCAAAGGTGCTCGAGAGCGAAGGAATAGAAAATGTTCTGGCTCTTCGAGGTGACCGGGTTCCGGATATTACACCCAAGGAAGATTTCAGGTATTCGTCGGATCTTATTTCATATATGAAGATGGACCATGATTTCTGTTATCTGGGTGCATGCTATCCCGAATGCCATCCGGAATCAAACGGCATGGTCGATGAGATGAGGCATCTTAAGACTAAGGTTGATGCCGGCGCGGAGATCCTTCTGTCGCAGTTATTCTTTGATAATGAGCTTTATTTCAAATTCAATGAAAACTGCAAGATAGCCGGACTGAATGTGCCTGTGGTTCCCGGGATCATGCCGGTCATAAACGCTTCACAGATAAAAAGAATGGTAAGCCTGTGCGGTGCATCATTCCCTGTGAAGTTCAGAAAGATAATAGACAGGTACGAGGATAATAAGCAGGCTTTGTTTGACGCGGGAATGTCCTATGCACTGAGCCAGATAATAGATCTGCTCGTAAGGGACATAGAGGGTATCCATCTCTACACTATGAACAATCCGGCCGTGGCCCGGAGGATTTGCGAGGGCATCCGGAACATAGTCTGACAAAAAGGCTTTGACGGGACCGCGTGATGCCTGTTGTCACGCGGTCCTTTATGTTTTAAAAATTTTTTTAAAAAAGCTGTTGACTTTAAAATTTTGCTGTGATATTTTATATAAGCTGTCGCTTTGAGCGGGGGCAAACGAGATAATCGCTAAGCGATCAACTCATTGGTTCCTTGATAATTCAATACTAATGCATCCCTGAAAATTCCACGTGCAATTGAGCAGTGAGATTTTTGAAAACAGGCTCGTCGGATGCTCGCATCCGTAAGAGCATGTTTGAAAAAAGCTCTTCGGCGAAAGCCGAGGACCGAGTGAACGAAGTTCACGAGGTGATCAATTGCATAATAATTTTTAGAGAACGAACAAACCTAATTCAGTAGATATGGATTTATGCCAGTGCTGAAAGAGGACAAACTATAATTGAGAGTTTGATCCTGGCTCA
>JAEEQL010000067.1 GCA_016285265.1 Lachnospiraceae bacterium | reverse complement strand
CAACGGTGCGGTCACAATAAGAGTCCCGCCTTTATCGAAGGTCATCGAAAGGCGGGATGTTTTCTTATATTCAACTGATACGGGAATGCCCGCAAATGTACTTTCCATTACTTGTTTAACTGAAGGCCGGTCTTGGCAAGGACGAGACTTAAGAGCTGATCTTTCCCGTCTCCCACGCAGCGGAAGGGGATGAGAAGCGCCTGCATCGCGCTGAATGCGAGGTATAAATGTTCTTCATCGGTCCGGATCTGCTCGATATCCTTCCACTCGATCCTTCTTGTGGTGGAAGGGGTGTATTCCATGATGCAGTCATCGTTAAGATCAATGGTAGCTTCGGTTTCGTAGGGAAGCTTTGCGTTTTTTTTCATCAGTTCGATCTTTTTGCGGATCCTCTTTTTCATCCTGCTGTCATAGGAAAAGATCAGGTATGCGTAAAAAGCCGTTACCGCTGCGATCTCGATGACGGTGAGTATGGGACCTGAATCCAGGGTGCAGATGAAGATGATGATCACGATCCACAGGATCACATGCAGGACTTTTCCTGCCATTATGGTATCCCTGCCCTGTTTCGTTCCGAACTGGTGGGAGATGTTGAATGCGATATAGTCTTCGTCGTTAAGGTTTACGGTTACTCTCATGATCCCTCCGCTGGCCGGCATTCTGCGCCTGTCTTGATCTTGCTTAAGCTCAGTGAAAGAGACCTTACGTGGTAAGTTCGTCGAAGCTTACGGTAAATGAGGACAGTGAACCCTTGACGATCAGGTTTATGACGGGAGCACCCTCGGGTCCTTCCTGGGAATAATTAAAGCGCTCAGACTTGTCGCTCTTTACGGTAACATCAGCGGGAAGGTCGATATTTACTTTACCGCAGATCGATGTGATATCAACGTTCATCACATCGTGTTCGGGCCTCGGAACGACGATATCGGCAACCGAGGATACTACGGTAAGGTAAGCATTTTCGACATCGGGTTTTATCTCAATGGTGTCTTTTTGGAGCATGATTCCATACATCATGTTGTTGGCATTCTTGTTCTTTTCTATCTTCTCGGCATTCCTGCGGCTTGATGCCACCACAGCGGCAACATTTGCGAAGAACGCACAACCTGCGAGTGCGCAGATTCCGGTAAATATCTTCTTTACAGGTGAACTCTTGCTCATATTTTCCTCCTTTTCGGGACATTTAACGGGCTTTCTTCAATAATACACTATGAGAATTGACAACAAAACGAAAAAATATAAAAATTTTTTGGTAAAACAAAACCTTTTTCGTATCCCGAACGTATTATATGTGTAAGACGTCTTTCGCGGAGCACTTCAGATGACAATGGATTTTGACAATATATATATGAAATATTCGGACAGACTCTACGCTGCGGCGTTCAATATCTGCAGGCAGCAGCAGGATGCGGAGGACGCGGTCCAGGATGCCCTCATAAGGCTATACCACACGGATAAGGAATTCGAATCCGAGGAACATTTAAAGGCCTGGCTGCTGAGAGTTACGATCAACGCCGCTAAGAGCACGAAGAGATTATTCTGGAACAGGAACAGAACATCCTATGAAGAATATATGGACTCACTTTCGTTCGAGGAACCGTCTGACAGATCGCTGATGGATGAAGTCCTGGCATTACCGGAAAAGTACCGAATAGTCATTCACCTCTTCTACTACGAGGAGTACAAGGTAAAAGAGATCGCGGATATATTGAAAGTCTCTGAAAACACCGTAAAAACAAGATTATTAAACGGCCGCAGAATATTAAAGACTAAGCTGGAGGGATGGGAAGATGAGTAATAAAGACAGATATCAGAATACTTTCGGTAAATTACATCTCTCCGAGGATTTCCGGGAAAAGTGCAAGATCCCGGAAGAAAGCGGAAAGGGTAAGATAATGAATTTCAGGAAGGTACACGGAATAAGCCGTGCGGCAGCAGCGGCGGTAGCAATAGCGACAATAGCACTCGGTAGCGCAGGCGTATGCTATGCCAATGATGTGGGAGGGATCCGAACCTCTCTCAATATGTGGATAAACGGAAGCAGACAGGAAGTTGAAGTCATCCAGAGCGAAGAAGGAATCTATACCGTATATAATGAGGACGGTAAAGAAATCATGGGCTTCGGCGGTGTAAGCATTGATGAGGACGGGAACGAGACGCCCATAGGTGCGGAGGAGTTTTTCGACTATCTGAACAATGAATGCTCCCTTGATCTCACCGATGACGGAAGATACATCTTCAGCTACAAGAATATTACCGATGATGTTACTGACCTGATCGGTGAGGATGGAAGTCTTTATGTCCACGTTGAAGATCCGGCAAATCCCTATACCTACTTCAATATCACAAACATCAAGAATGGCGGATTTTCCGTTGAGAACGCTAAGAGCGGTTTGTCAGGAAAGGCCTACTATGAAGCGGGTTCGGTAGATCTTGCCATCGAAGGTGATGAGGATACCTCGGATCTTGATTTTGACAGCACCACTTATACTACCGTAATAACAGAAGACTGACTCCCCTAAAAAAGCCGGTGGCTGCCAAGGCAGTCATCGGCTTATATTTATATTGCGGTGTAGGCTTTGCGGTTACAGACCTGTGTCCGGGACCTCAGCGACTTCGGCGGGCACGACATCGGGGATCTCGATATCGGGAAGAGGTCCGGTGTATTCGGAATTGTCCGCAACCTCCCCGGGGTCGGGATATTCCTTCTTTTCCTCGTTCTCCCAGAGAGAATCGTGGTCTTCGTGCTCTTTCTCCAGCTGTCTGGCCATGGCCTGCATATTCTTGGCCATGGTGTACATCTTCTCGTCGTACTCTGCCAGCTTCTTTTCATCGGAGAGGGGAACGGTGTCGCCATGGGCCAGTCTGCGGAAAACAGTCATTATCTTGCCCATGTTCTCCATCTCTTCCTTCATGGCATCGCCCTGCTGTTTGGACACTTCCATGTTCCATATGGCAGCATGCTGTTCCGCGATCGAATCGAGAACTGCCTGATTTTCCCTGAAGGCTTCATCGGTGGCTTTTATGGACAGCTCGAGCGATGCCGCCTGATCGGAGAATTTGCTGTCTCCGGTGACGCGGTATGCGCTTTCCGCGTTTTCTTTCTGCTTGTGAAGATCCCTCATCTGATCGACGAGTTCGCGCCTGTTCTGATAGTATGTGGGCCTTGCTTCACAGATCTTCATACCGATACCTCCGTGTATCTGCCGGCCTTCCTGATAAAGCCGGCTTATACGTTTTTTCCTGAAATCCATTTCAGGAGAATATACCTCATATAGTATATCGGCATTCGCTCCGTGAAGTTTAGCCCGGGAGGGGGAAGAATATTTAAGAACCCAATATCGTAAGGAAAAAGAGGGATGCCGCTATCATTGCGATTGGGGTCGAGACGCATCTTTCCTTTTTTCCTTCCGAATAGTGCTTAAATAACGCGTTGAGTCCGAAGAAGATCGTGAAGCCGAAGCAGATATATCTGGTCATCCTGGCGGGAAACCATCTGCCCATATATCCGCCGCATTGGAGGATCATAATTGCTCCGAAGATCATGATGATGATCGATATGGCGGAGAGGACTCTGTACTTGGTCGGAAGGACCTTGTAATATCCTCCCATCGTGAATTCTCCGAACGGAAGTCCGAATATGAGCAGTGTTTCGAGAAGTGCGATAAGAAGTAATATTGAAGCACCGATTATAGATATCATAGTATTTCCTCCTTTTGGTTTATGTCTGATGAGGCCATGGTAATCCCGGTGTGCGGTTGTGTGCCATGGCGGATATCGAAGGAGATCTGAGAAAAAGTGGGGGATTTCCGGATTCCCTACTTTTGGTTGGATAGCTCATTTTCTGATATAATGGTTCTACGTTGCCGTATGAAAAGGCGGCGATTTGGGAGGAGAATAAATGAAAAAGAATGTACTGAAGATCACAGCGCTTCTGACCCTGTGTCTTATGCTCATCATGGGCTGCGGAAAGAATTACGGAGATAAGCTTTATACCTGCAGCTCCAAGAATATGCTCGGATTTGAGGGTGCTTATGTAAGCGGTGACACCATCACACTTCATTTCGAGACCAAGAATGATATGAGCGATGAGAATACTTATCTCGGACTCGGACATCTCTTAAGCGCGGGAAAGCTCGGCTCTTCGGAATATATAAGCATTATAACCGCAGATTCCAAGGTGGTAAGGCTCGACGGTTTCAAGGTATCAATGAATTCCGGCGAGGGTACGATCAGTATTCCGATTGAAGGATATACCGCAGATGAAATAAGATGCATCCACTTCACCGGAAAAGGTTATGTTTATGACATAGATATCGTTAAGGATCATATCGAAGTTATGATCGATACCGACGATGAGTTTGACTGGTACATGCAGGATTATGACGGAAAGAAGTGGACCGAAGCTTCTTCGCTCAGCGGTATGACCAACTGAGTTACCTGCGGACGGGCTGCGTATAGAATATGTTGATCGGAGATATGTAATGGCAGAGATCTGGGATCTGTATGACCGTGACGGAAAAAAGACGGGAGAGACCTTTGAAAGGGGATTCGGTAATTACAAGAATATTCCCGAGGGAAGATATCACCTGGTAGTGGATATACTTGTGCTTCACGAGGACGGAACATACCTGCTCACAAAAAGGAGCGACGAAAAGGATGTGTATCCGGGATACTGGGAAGCGAGTGCGGGAGGCTCTGCCGTAAGCGGGGAGAATCCTCTGCAGGCGGCTCACAGAGAGCTTTTCGAAGAGACGGGGCTTAAGCCGGATTCGATGGAGCTTGTGAACATTCTCTATAAGGATACGAGCAGGTCACTCTTTTATTCGTATGTGGCGAATGTCAGCTGCGATAAGAACAGTGTCGTTCTCCAGGAAGGCGAGACGGTTGATTATAAGTGGGTAGGCAGGGAAGAATTCATTGAATATCTGGATTCCGACACTGCGATCCGGTCACATAATCAGCGCTATGAGAATTACATCAATGAAAAGGTCAGGAACGCTGAAGCTTGAGTTTTAAGAAGGCATATCTGTTCATAACCGAATATATTCTTCTTTTTGCACTGGCTTCGTGCATCGGATGGCTCTATGAGATGGTATGTGTGTGGCTGCTCTACGGATACTATTTCGACAGGGGTGTCCTTCACCTTCCGATGTGCCCGATATACGGATTCGGGGTGCTGCTGCTCATGTTCGTTCTGAGGACGGTAAAGAATCCTTTCGGGATATTCCTGGGAAGCTTTCTGATAGCATCGGGGGTTGAGCTTACGGCTTCGTATATCCTGGAGTACGGCTTTCACCGCATTCTCTGGTCATACGAAGGCTGGCCGCTTTCGTTTCAGGACCGCATCTCGCTGGTGAGCAGCCTGATCTTCGGAATCATGGCTACGGTTTTCATCAAGCTGGTAAAGCCGCAGATAGATAAGCTGTTTAAATCAAAGCACGCTGCGGCCGCAGCGGTCATCGTAAGCATGCTGTTTGTCGCGGGTGTTTCCTGGGAAATGATGCACAGGTGATTTTTGAGCAAATTAAAAGTGTCACCGACGGTGACACTTTTTCTTACTTGCCTGTATTTTGTAATTCGGCTATTTTCTGCTTCAGTGCCGTGTAGCCTTCTTCGGGATCGGAGATATCCGATACGGTCTGCTCCATGGGACAGATGCCGTCGCCCTTTCGGTTGATGATCCTGTCCGTGAGCTTTTCATAGGAGAAAGGGATATTGCGGGATCTTAAATATTCCGCTCCCGCTTCCGACATGGTCTCGCCGTAGACTTCCGCGATGCCTGCCTTTACGAAGAGCATGGCGGCCGCCTTTCCGACTATAAGATCCGCTGCACAGTAACCGCGTAGATCGCGGTCTGCCGCAATGAACTTCATCATCGGGGAGATCCCTTTTCCGTCATCAAATATTATTTCACCGTGCCTGCACAGACATATGGAATGTCCGTGCAGGTTTTCTTTTGCAATATCGATATCACTCATTTTCTTTGTCTGCGATCAGAAGGGCACGAAGGCCGATCATTATAACGGGAGCAAGAACCAGCTGGATGATGATTCCGGGGATTCCGGTAACTATCTGTCCCAGGATCATTCCTGTGGTAAATGTTGTGAAGGACTGTGTGAGCGCGATGGCTCCGAGGAAAACAAGTCTTCCGGCTGCCTGCGCGCAAAATACTGCGGGGAATGCCCAGAGTCCGTTTGATACGATCTTCTTGGTAAAGAGACCGGAAATTGCCGCGAATACGGCGAGTTCGAGGATCATGAAGGGAAGTCTGGGAGCTGCGGGCATGGGTGCTCCTCCGAGTGAAGTGAGCAGGAAGCTTACAACGGGTGAAAGGATTCCTACCATAAGAGCCCATCTGGTTCCCAGAAGGCATCCGCCTATAAGTATGGGCAGGTACATGGGAAGGAACCTGACTCCTCCGGGCTGTCCGAGAGCAAGGTGGACAAGCTGGGGAAGAAGGACCGCAAGAACTATAAGACCTGCGGAGATTATCGATTTGACCGCGATGGTCCTGCCTATGGTGGCGTTTTTCATTACCAATACTTTATCAATCATTATACGTACCTCTCTAAAAAGTGGTCTGCAGGTTCTGATGTAACATCAATCTTATGTTATATGGAAACGCGGATTATTTCATCTTTTTTTCTGTCATAAGATATACCAAATTTTGTCATGTCAAAAAATGATATGTTTTTCAACAAATTTAATGATGAAACGTCCGCCCGAAAGGAATAGTATATCTACTGAATTCAGGAGATATAATGCCATGTCAGGTGAAAGAATAAAGAAACACGGATCGGGCGTACTGCTCATGACGGAGGGTAATCCTGTATCGCTGATATTACTCTTTTCCGTCCCGATGCTCATAGGCAATCTGTTCCAGCAGGTCTACAACCTGGTGGATTCGGTCATAGTCGGCCGGTATGTCGGCGCGGATGCGCTGGCTGCGATAGGTGCCACCACTTCGGTGACATTTCTCTTTTTCGCGCTGTGCAACGGTATCGGAACGGGCGGAGGCATCATCACCTCCCAGCATTTCGGAAGGAAGGACGATGCTGCGGTCAGGAGCTGTATCGTAAATACGGGATATATCATGGTGGCGTTTCCGCTCGTTGTGGGAGCTGTCGCATTCTTTTTGACGGAGCCGGTACTGAAACTGCTTGATACTCCCGCGGAGATCATGGCGGATGCGGTCGGGTATATGAAGATCATGTGCATCGGCATCGTGTTCGTATCACTCTATAACTATGCTTCGTCGATGCTCAGGGCACTGGGGGATTCGAAGACGCCCCTCTTTTTCCTGATCTTTTCGTGTCTTCTGAATACGGGGCTGGATTTCCTTTTCGTGTGCGGATTTAACATGAGCGTGCGGGGAGCGGGAATAGCGACTGTCATCTCACAGTTTGTATCAGGGATCACATGTCTCGGATATGCGATGCTGAAGAATCCGTATTTTAAGTTCTCCAAAGAGGATCTGAAGTTCAATAAGGATATAACGCTGAGTGTCATCAAGCTGGGGATCCCGCTTTCACTGCAGTTTTCACTTATCGCGATCTCGTGCATGGCTCTTCAGAAGGTGGTCAATTCGTTCGGAAAGACCACGATGGCTGCCTTTGCCGCAACGAGCAGGATAGAGCAGATAATCCACCAGCCTTACCAGACCCTCGGAGCCGCGCTTTCCACCTTTACCGGACAAAACTACGGCGCCAGGAAGATGGACAGGGTCAGGGAAGGATATCGCAAGAGCGTCGTGATCATGGTGATCTTTTCGCTGATCATGTTCCCGGTCATGCAGCTTGCGAGCGAGGGAATAGTCGGACTCTTTGTCAAGGAAGGTCCCGTCATCTCCATGGGAGCAAAGGCTCTCAGGATCACGAGCATATTCTATGTGATGCTGGGATTCATATATGTGGTAAGAGGCGTGTTGAACGGACTCGGAGATTCCATATTTGCACTGCTTAATGGTATAGTGGAAGTAATAGGAAGATTCGTGGTGCCCGTTCTGCTCGTCGGTATCCCCTTTATCGGACTGTGGGGTATCTGGTGGTCGGTGGGCATCGTGTGGTCCATGGCCGGCATCACTGCGGTGATGAGATATCTGGCATACCGGAAAAAGGTCATGTGATGAATTCAGATCAGGGGGATATGCATGGCGAGATTAACGCTGCCCGGAGAAAGCAGACAGGGTACCGGTCTCAGGATATACAGAGACGGGGATGGGCTGAAGGTAGAGGGATCGATAAATCTCGGTTATATAGGTACATTTACGGATTCACAGATTGAGATAACCGATACCCTTGAAGAGATCAGGGACTGGCTCGTTGTCTGCGATATTCTCGGAGAAGTACGCTCCGATGATGAACTTATCTCGTTCCTGAACAGTTACTTCAATAACTTTGCGCATAGAATAGAAGAGAACATTGATAATATCAATGGCACATTCCTGCTGCATGTTCTTACCGATATGGACAGTTATGAAATGGATTTTATGACGATCGACAGACTGTTCATTGAAGACAAGCTCTTTTACGGCAATGAAGAGGACATTGCCGAAATCTATAATCCTGTAAGGGTGGGATTGTATAATCTTGCCCCTTATCTTGAAACTCCCAATGACGGAACCATTCCCAAGGGACATATCGAGACCGTGCTCAGGTCGTTTTATCCGGCGTTTGATTTCGACTGCTTTCTGGAAAATATCGTTCCGGAATATATCGGACTGGGTGACGGAGAGATCTCTTTCCAATGCTCCGACCATTTTGATGAAGAGATCCTGTGCGGAGCATATGCGGTGATCGGCGAGGATCTTTCCTTTTCCGACTGGCATAATCACTGATCGGTCCCAATAGTGGTATAATATCCGTGTATGACCGCCGTGAAACCGGCTTTTGAAAACTCATTCTTGCTTTTGAAAAGGAGGGCTTTGGGGAATTGAAAAGATTTCGTGAGATGGATTGGTACCGCAGGACTCTTGTGATCTTACTGCTTATCATGATGGTAGGCTTCAGTATCGTCTATATTACGACGCTTCACAGATGGGGATTCAATTATATTGATACCATTCTGGTCAAAAACGAAGCGAACGGATCCGTCACCTATTCCGGCAAGGTACATGGCAAGGAGACTGTCTTTACCGTGACAGGTAATACCGTTAATCTGACCGTCGCAGGAAAAGATGAAGGGACATATACCTATGTCGAAGATCCTTCTGTCATTCTTGAAAGCATGAAGAATGTGGAGGGCGTCAAGGGTATTGTGATCTATAAGGACGGAAAAGAATTCTTCACAGCCACAAATGAAAGTAATGTAATTCTGCATACGGACGAAGAGCATGTCATAATCCTTTCCGTGACAAAAACTGGAACAGCCGAAGGTAATAATCCGGCATATCCCACGGCGCAGACGATATTTATGCTGGTTCATGGACCGGAACTTACGCATCATGGCTACGGAGAGTGCTGGCTTATCGGATTGTTTTTAAGTGTTTTGACCATCATCGCAATGCTTTTTGCGGATGAAATATTTGATTTCTGCATGATGCTTGTGATCAAGGATTATTCTTCCTCCGAACCTACGGGTTTGGAACTGGCGACCAGGTATGCTTACTGGACTATTGCCGTGGTGGCGATCATCGCAATTTATGTGATCGGACTTGCACTGTGATGTGCATATAGAACTACACTCCGCTTCGGGAGTGCCGTATTTAAGGAGTTTATGAGGGGAAATGAAAACTAAATCCAATTTGAACAGGAAGTTTCTTTTGTTTGCCACGCTGTTCCTTTTGGTGGTTAATTTCTCGCTGGGGCTTGTCCTGACGAAGGAATCCACCGATGCGATGAAGGAACAGATCGGTGACAGGATGCTTGATGTTTCGAATACCGCCGCATCGATGCTGGACGGCGATGTGCTGAGGGATATACAGGCGGAGGATGCAGACACACCGGAGTATAAGGAGATACTCGAAACTCTTACATTTTTTCAGGACAATATCGAACTCAAATATATCTATTGCATCCGTGATATGGGAAATAAAGAGTTCGTCTTTACCGTGGATCCCACAGTGGTGGACCCCGGAATCTTCGGGGATCCGATAGTCTATACCGACGCTCTTTATCAGGCAAGTCTCGGAAAGGCTTCGGTTGATAAGGTTCCATATCAGGACGACTGGGGAAGGTTCTACAGCGCTTATTCGCCGGTCTTTGATTCAAACGGCAAGGTTGCGGGAATAGTTGCGGTCGACTTCAGCGCCGAATGGTACGATGACCAGATACGGACCCAGGCCATCACGACGATCGTCATCACGGTCATCTCACTTCTTATTGCATCGGTTATCCTTATTCTGGTCGGTGTTGTCGCAACAAAGAGATTCCACAAGCTTTACCTCGAACTTAATGCTCTTTCCGACGGCATTGAAACTCTTGCGAATGAACTGGCGGGAGGCGAGGAAATTGAAGGATATGAACTCCTTCATCCGGAAGAGAAGGAAGCTCCCAAGGATGAGATAAGCGCGATCAGCAAAAAGGTCCGTTCCCTTCAGAAGTATATGGGCATGGAAATTGCGTTCGTAAGGGCGCAGGCATACAAGGATATGCTCACCGGTCTCGAGAACAGGACTGCATATACGGAGTATATAGAGAAGCTGGAAAACAAGATAAAGAACAAAGTCGCAGACTTTACCGTTGCGATGTTCGATATAAACGGACTCAAGCAGATCAATGACACCGAAGGCCACGATGCCGGAGATGTTGCGATCAACAAAGCTGCCGATATCCTCAGGGAATCGTTCCCGGACGAGAGGATATTCCGTATCGGCGGTGACGAGTTCGTTGTCATTCTGAATAAGACCGGCGCCGAGATAGAGAGACTGATGGAAGGCTTCATCAAGCGTTATGACGATCTCGGAGAGGCGGACAAAAAGCGCCCGATCATGTCCGTGGGCTATGCGGAGCACGATCCCGATACCGATCATTTCTACTGTGACACATTCGAACGTGCGGACCACAATATGTACGAGAACAAGAAGGCATACTACGAGCAGTTCGGAAACAGAAGAAATTCATAAAGCCCCGAACGGAGCAGAAAACAAGCGGTGAGGGAAAAATTCCTCACCGCATTTTTTAACAGGAAGACAGAGGATCGCATGACAGATAAGGTTTCTGTAAATTGGACAGTCAGATATACGCTTTTGAATGTCGCGTATTTTGCGGCGTTTTGTACGGTGCATGCATATGCCGCGGTTTTCCTGTATGCGAACGGATTCAATAATACGGAAGTCGGAGTGCTTCTTGCACTCGCCAATATCGTATCCGCGGTCTTGCAGCCCGTAATCGCGGGAGTGATCGATAAGGGAGGCTTCCTTACAAACAGAAGATTCATCCTTTTGTCGGTAATGGTGATCCTGTGCGGTTCACTTATCCTTATGTTCGTGCCCGGTAAGAAGGCGGTTATCTTTCTGGTCTATGCTCTGATCTATATGATCCAGTTCGCATACCAGCCCGTAATGACCGCACTCTGCTTTGAGTACCGGAAAGCGGGATGCAATATTTTCTACGGTCTTGCGAGGGGACTGGGTTCCGCAAGCTTTGCGGTAACTTCGATGTTCATCGGCGGAATAGTTGAGCGTAACGGTGTATCTATACTTCTGTGGATGAATATCGCGACGATGGTCATTTCCGCGTTGATCGCATTTACATTTATCAAGCCGGCAAGGTGCGGTATGGCGGATCCCGAAGTGACAGGCGTTGATCTTGCCAAACTTGCCGAAGAGAAGCCTAAGGCGCATAACCTTGCAGGCTTTGTCCGTACCTATCCCGCATTCGTTCTTTTCCTGGTGGGAGTTGTCTGTTTCTTCTTTGCCCACAATATGATCAACGACTTCATGATACAGATCATCAGGAATCTCGGCGGCGGGGAGACGGAGCTCGGTTATTCGAATTTCCTTCAGGCGATACTTGAACTTCCCGTCATGGCTCTTATCGCTATAGTGCTTAAGAAGATCTCTTCAAGTAAGCTGCTTCTTATTTCGGGCGTAGCGTTTCTTGTTAAGATACTGATACTTATTTTTGCCAAGAGCATGCCGGTCATGTATCTGAGCCAGTCCTTCCAGCTCTTTGCATATGCGGTGTTCATCCCCGCAGGTGCGTACTATGTCAGCACCACAATGGATGAGTACGACCAGGTAAAGGGCCAGGCATTCATCACAAGTGCGATAACGATCGGCGGCGTCTTTTCAAATCTGATAAGCGGAATGATCCTCGATCATTCGAACATCACCACGATGCTCATCACCGGAAGCGCGGTCTGCGCAGCCGGTGTCATCATCGCTTTCTATGCAATGCTTAAGCTTCCGCACCGCCGTGCATAAGTTATCGCTTCCGCACTGCCACGCACAAGCCGGCCGATCGTCCGACGTCCGGTTGATCAATCCGCCCCACCGGGAGGTTCTTTATGAAATCTGCAGACAGAGCAGCAATCGAAAATAAAAGCGAATATATTGAGCTCGCATTCAGCTTGCTCATTCTGATAACTGCGATCATCGGAACGGTCATGATGTTCACCAATACCGAAAGCCCCACCGGACTTATGGCGGCGGGACTCGAGAACCTTAAGTTCTTCACGGTCCTTTCGAATATTTTCTGCGGGATCGTTGCGGCAGTAAGGATATGCTTTTTCCTTTTGGGGAAGAAGCTTCCGATAATCTTCAAGATGATGGCTGCATCCGCTGTCGGACTTACTTTTCTTATAATCGCGGCATTTCTTCAACCGCTCTATCCCGACCTTAACCTCTATGAAAGAGGCAATCTCTACTTTCACCTGATCGTTCCGCTTCTTGCGATGGCGGAATTCCTTATCATCAGGGGAAAAGAAAAGATCCCGTTCAAGTACGCCTTCTACTGTGCGGCGCTTTCACTTGCATACGGAACCTTTTATCTTATAAATATTCTTATTAACGGTGTCGGAACCTGGCCTGAGACGAACGACTGGTACGGCTTTCTCAACTGGGGCTTCCCGGTCGGTATTGCGATCTTTGCATTCGTCGTGCTCATGGATTTCGGTATCGCATGCCTTCTCAGATTCCTGAACAACCTGATCCACAAAAAGGCCTACAGCGAAAACTGACGAAGTCAGAATTATTCTTCGGGAATTGTGTGTTCCTGTCCGAAACAGCTTTCGAAAAGGTCTATATAGAACGAGTCGAAAGAGTCATTGAAATTATCGAAGACTGTCCAATGGCTTTCTATTAATCCGTAAGATCTTCTGTTGCCTGCATATACATTGTAGGAATAGCAGTGATCCTCGGTTCCCTGAAGCGGTCTCATCAGACTTTCCGGAAGATCGTGCATGATCTTCTCCATGTTTTCATCGGTCAGGTCCGCGATCAGCTCCGCGTCGTGATAATTTGCGAAATGCGGATTGAAGTAGATCTTTTTTTCTCTCAGGTCTATTACCATATTCTCGCCCGGACCAGAAAATTCGGTGCAGCTTGGGTATTCGATATAAATATAGATCCAGTCTGCTTCGTTAATAAATTCATCCCAGCTTTTTTCAGATATATTTCTGAAACTGCGAAGGCGGGTAAGACCACATCCGAGTGCGGCATCTTCCCCGCGTTCTACGATCATTCTGAGAGTATCTATGTAAGAACTGTTTTCCATTTTTTCAGCGGTGACATCGTAATCGAAAATATATCTTTCGATCACATCATCCGATATCTCGTCGCTGCTCACATCGTAATAATCCCTGAACTCATCCACGGTAACGAGAATATAGGGCTCTTTGACAGGGTCGGAGGCTGTGACGGCCGCTCCGCCGTCCGCATTGTCAGTGTCTGTTACCGAATTATCGGTGACGGTTCCCGTATTGCTGCATCCTGCGAGCAGACAGGTAAGTATGCATATGATCGTGACGAGGTTTTTTTTCTTCATAGTCAGTCCTTTTCTTTTAAAAGGGTGGTTCGGCTCCCGTAAGATAATATCTCAGAAGCCAGAAAATATTATATCCGTCAAGGAATCTGAACACATATACGGTGCATAGTATAAATATGATCATATGTACGACAACCGCGGTGATGAGAAGTGCTTTTGAACCGCCGAGTTTCTTGTACAATGTGATCTCGAGATTGGTCAGGACCAATGCCTTGAGCAGTACGTAAAGATATTCGCAACAACCCGATCCGAACCTGTACACCCTGGAACTTTCCATCATGCCGTAATAGTCCTCATAATCGGCTATGTCATAACCCACGGTATCCCAGAGCACATATCTGAACACTTTTGCCAGGAGGATAAACAGAGTGATATCCGCTGCAAGCAGCAGGATGAATATTATAAACTGACGTAATGTTTTTCTTTTCATGATCATTTCCTTCTGATCATAAAGACGGAAAACCTTCTGTTTGAGTCACATTTTCATTATAATATAAACGTGTGTTGCAGGTAAGGTTTATGGAGAACCGTGCGACCGCATAAATCCCGATGCACGGTAAGGTATACGACATTGAATGGAAGGACGGAAAGATAATATAATCTGATCATGAAAAAGAAATCTGTAAAGAAAAGAATACTTATTGCACTGATAATTTTGATGGCTGTCTTTTTCCTTCTGCTTATGCCGGTGGTCTCCTTACTGACATACGGCACGGTATTTGGGATCAGATATCAGACTCCCGAAGAAAGAATGCTTCATCCGGAGGACTATCCCGGACTGATCATGGACAGTGAAAGCTTTACATCGAATGAAGGCCAGACTCTTGCGGGATATTTCTATCAC
>JAEEQL010000066.1 GCA_016285265.1 Lachnospiraceae bacterium | reverse complement strand
GAAGCCTCCGATGCCTTTGATTATCTTGCCCTTAACGGAATCCATCAAGTATCTTCCTGTGTGAAAATGATCTCTCTTGTGAAGGATTTCTCTACAGTAGTTCCGGGAATTACATTTCCATTACTGTCCGTCGTAGGTTCTGTGGTAACGGTATATGTCACGGTCAGGACACCGGAAGGACATCCTATACCGTAGAAATTCGATGTGTAAGGGAATTCCCTGGTGGTCTGCTCAAGGAGCACCTTTCCGTCTGAGCCTACCAGTCTGAGCTTGACCTCTGTACCGCTTATATAATCGGGTGCCTCACTCGATGAAGGCGCGGATACATTGAGATTACACTTATAAGTATGAACTTCGGGGCCCGAGCTTACTTCGAAATCGATCGTGGCTCCTTCGCTTACATATGAACCTTCCGCAAGGGACTGTGAGCAGACCATGCCTGCCGGAATATCAGCCGAAGGAACATATGTGATCCTGCCTATGCTGAGTTCATTCTCTATGCAGGTAACGGTAGCATCCGTCTCATCAAGTCCTATGATTCGGGGAACCCTGACCTTGATGTCGGTTGCTCCGACACTGACCGTAACTGTTACGGATACGCCCTTTGCCGCCATTACACCGGCTTCGGGATTGGTGGAGATGACATAGCCCTGAGGTATCTCGTCCGAACTTGCTTCTTCCATATTTACGGTAAATCCGCTGAGCTCGAGGGTGAGCTTTGCTTCATTTATGGTCTTGCCGACAACGTCGGGCATTTCCACGGAATCGGTTCCGGAGCTGACGAGCAGATTTACATTGGTTCCGGAAATGATGGTGGTTCCTGCTTCTACATCACAGCTGATGACTATTCCGGATGCGATGGTCTCGGACTCCTGGAAATCGACAAGGGGATTGATACCGAGAGCAACAAGGGCATTCTTGGCACTTTCGATATCGGAACCGACAACGGAGGGCATAATGACTTCCTTGACTTCAACGGTTCCCTGACCCTGATCGTCAATGATGACATTGCTTCCTGATTCACCGGTGTTTCCGGTTGAATCCATCCTGTTTCCGATGATCTTGATCGCAAGGAAAATGATGATCATCACGATGACGATACCTGCAAGTATCGAAAGGGCCGTGGTGATCTTTTCCATCCTGGACGGTCCGTCATAATCACCGGGGTGATGTCCCATACCGTCATCATCGTCTTCTTCGTCGCCGTAGTAATCGCTTTCGGCAAGTCTCATCTGAGCGGTATTCGAGGTTTCCTCGGGATAATAATCGTTATAATCGGCGGTGCTGTTCTTGATCTCCTCCATCTCCTCGTCTGTCACGGTCCTGGTGCCTTCGGACTCAACACCCGAACGGACCACGAAATCGGCATCGGGAGTAAGCAGGCACTGCTTGAGGTCTTCCACAAGTTCCTGCATATTCTGATATCTTCTGTCGGGAGATTTCTCACAGCACTTGAGAACTATGTCTTCGAGGGAATAGGGAATCTCGGGAACGAAATCCCTGGGTGAAGGCATGGGCTCCTGGATATGCTTGATCGCGATCGCAACGGTGGTCTCACCGTTAAAAGGAACCCTTCCCGTGAGCATTTCGAACATGGTAACACCGAGTGAATAGATATCACTCTTTTCATCGGAGTAACCGCCTCTTGCCTGCTCGGGGGATGTATAGTGAACGGATCCCATTACGTTGGAGGTTATGGTATTGCTGGTAGCCGCCTTGGCGATGCCGAAATCGGTGACCTTAACCTTGCCCGCAAGGGAAATGATTATATTCTGGGGCTTTATATCCCTGTGAATGATGTGCTTTTCGTGTGCGGCCTCGATACCCATACCTACCTGGATGGCTATACTTACGGCCTCTTCAAAAGAAAGACGTGCCTTCTTTTCGATATACTTCTTGAGAGTGATACCCTCGACAAGCTCCATTACAATGTAGTAGATGTCGGCTTCTTCGCCTACATCATATACATTAACGACATTGGGATGCATCAGTCCTGCCGCAGCCTGGGCCTCAACACGGAACTTGGAGACAAAATTCTCGTTCTCGGAAAATTCCTGCTTGAGTACTTTGACCGCAACATTTCTGGAAAGCTTGTTGTCGACAGCTTTATATACATCGGCCATTCCGCCGGTACCGATCTTCTCAAGTATCTCGTAGCGGTCTGCGATTGTCATTCCGATCTTGACCATGAATTATTTATCCTCATATCTGATGAGCACTACGGAAATATTATCGAGTCCGCCGTTCTCATTTGCTTCGTTAATAAGTTTTTCCGCAGCTGATGCCACATCGGGCGAACCGCTGACTATCTGCTTGATCCTCTCATCGGTGACCATATTGGTAAGACCGTCGGTACACAGCATGACCGTATCACCGCTTTCCAATATATGGGAGTAGATATCGGGTTCAACATCGGGCTTGATGCCGACCGCCCTTGTGATCACATTCTTTTCCGGATGGGATCTCGCCTTTTCCCTGGTAAGACCGCCCCTGCGGATCATCTCCTCGACAAGCGAATGATCAACCGTGATCTGTTTTATGTCCCTGGGGGTGATCACATACATTCTGCTGTCACCCACATTGACCGCCTGGACAACATTCTCTATAAAGGTGCATGCCACTACGGTCGTTCCCATTCCCTCGGTGATCGTCTCCTCCACCGAAAGCTCGTAAACGGCCTTGTTGGCTTTAAGTACCGCATTCTTAAGGGAGATCGAAGGATTGTTCTCATTCGAAGCTTTGATACTGTCGATCATCGTATTGACCGCAGTACGCGAAGCCATCTCCCCCGCTGCATGTCCACCCATTCCGTCCGCAACGATGAATACATTAAGAAGATCACCGAGCGGAAGGTCTGTTGTGTAAACACAGTCCTGATTGTTTTTTCTCATTAGTCCCGTATCGGAACACGAAAATACTTTAAGCACCTTTTTGTCCTTTTAAGGCTTATAGGTAAAATGCCCATAGCGGGTAGATTTTAACATTATTCAGGGTATAAATCAAATAAATCAGAGGCAGCTTCAGCTGCCTCCGGGAAGCATATTCATTTTTCGGACAAACGCTTTCTGAGCTGTCCGCAGGCGCCGTCAATATCGCGTCCCATCTCACGTCTTACGGTCGAATTTACCCCTCTTTTCTCCAAAGCCTGCTTAAAAGCATTGGTATCCTTTCCCGAAGTCGGTCTGAATCCCGTTTCGGTTACCGGATTTACCGGGATCAGGTTCACATGGGCTGAAACTTTTCTTGCAAGACCCGCAATCTCGTCTGCATCCGTGGGAGTATCATTGACTCCTGCGATCAGGGCATACTCGAATGTCAGTCTCCTTCCGGTTTCCTTAAAGTAATAGGAACAGGCATCCAGAAGCTCATTCAGAGAGTATTTATTGGCTATCGGCATAAGAGCTTTCCTCTTTGCATCGGTTCCCGCATGTAATGAAATAGCTAATGTTATTGAAAGGTGAAGATCAGCCAGTTTTCTGATCTCCGGAACAAGTCCGCAGGTCGAGACAGTGATATTCCTCTGCGAGATGTTTAAACCGTTCTCATCGGTAACTAATGTTATGAAACGGATGAGATTATCGAAATTATCCATCGGTTCTCCCATCCCCATTACAACAACATTTGATACTCTTTCATTAATATCATTAGTTATCTTATATATCTGGTCGAGCATCTCCGAGGGCTCAAGACTCCTGATGCAGCCTCCGATGGTGGAGGCGCAGAATTTGCAGCCCATCCTGCAGCCGACCTGTGAGGATATGCATACGGAGTTGCCGTGATGATATCTCATCAGGACGCTTTCGACGGTGTTGCCGTCCCCGAGTTCAAAAAGATACTTTCTGGTTCCGTCATCTTTAGATACCTGGACCTCGAGTTTTTTTAGGTCGGTGATCTCATACTCCGAGGAAAGCTTTTCCCTGAGAGCGGCAGACAGATCGGTCATCTCCTCGAAAGAACTTACAAGCTTTACATGGAGCCATTTATATATCTGTCCGGCGCGGAACGGCTTCTCCCCGAGACGTGTCATCTCATCCTTCAGTTGTGCGAGTGTAAGCGATTTTATATCTTTCATATTATTTCAAAGCAAACCGGAGCCGGCGGACAAAACACCGGAACCGTCCCCCTGTTTTGATTCAGCCGTTCGTTTTTCTTCTGAGAACGCAATAGAAAAAACCATCCTGTTCCGCCTCATCGGGAAGAAGCTGCACGGGCCCTTCCGTGATTTCATAATCATAGTTATCGGTTATGTATAACACTTGTTCTTCATTCTCGGCTTTTCTTATCGTACAGGTCGAATAAATGAGTGTTCCGCCCTTTTTGGCATAGGGCACGCACGCATCGATGATGCTGCGCTGGAGACCGGTCAGTGAATCCAATCCCTCTTTTGAGAGATTATATTTGATGTCTCGCTTTTTGCCGATGACTCCGAGACCGCTGCAGGGAACATCCAGGATCACAACATCATAGCCTTCATCAGACTCCGGATGATGAACCGAGGCATCCCTGACAAGGACATTTACGTTTCCGCATCCCAGTCTTTCGATATTCTCTTTGATGATATCTGTTTTAGCCTCGGAAACATCACATGAAGTGACACAGCCCGAAGGTTTTGCAAGTTCTGATGCAAGAATCGTCTTGCCGCCGGGGGCTGCGCAGGCATCGAGCACCTTATCGCCCTCTTTTATACCCGCAGCCAGTACCGCTTTAACAGAGCTTACATCCTGAACATTGAAAAGCCCCTCATCATATCCGGGAAGACTTCTCAGATCACCTGTATGATAAGCCTGATAGACGAAAGGTACCTGAGGATCCCGTTTTAAGATAACACCAGTTTCTTTAATAGCTTTTACTGCAGCTTCTCTTTCCTCATCGGTGAGTCCGGATCTGAATCTGAGTGAAACTCCCCTGATCCCGCTCATGGCTTCCAGGATCTTCTCAGCCCTGTCACTGTATTCAGTGATAAAGATATTTACAATATCACCGGGAAGGGAATACTTTATGCCGAGGTATGTCTCCGGAGAGTACTGTCCGGGCTTGGGAAGGAATATTTCATATCGATTGTTATCCTTTAATCCCGAGGCTTCTACATCCCTGAGGATTCCTCTCAGGACTCCGTTGACAAATCCGCCCAGCCCCTTAAAGCCTCTTTTGCCTGCAAGGTTGACCGACTCCTTTACGACGGCATATCCGGGAGCATCCGTAAACAGGATCTGATACACTCCCATCCTGAGAATGTTTCTGATCACCGGTTTCATCTTCGCAGTTTTGACCGAAGACTTTCTGTCCAAAATAAAATCCAGCGTTATGCGGCGTTCGATAGTTCCTTCGAAAAGGAGCTTGATGAACGCCTTATCACGCCGGTCAAGATAATCATATTTATTCAGAACGCTAGTTATTAAATTGCCGTATCCGCCGTTTGCTCCTTCAGCCTCCATTATGGCATCCAGGGCAATTGATCTGACATTATCCATCTTTGATCATCCGAGGACGGTTCCGCAGCTCAGCTTGTTGCCGAGAAGAAATGCGGAAGTATCCATTCTCTTTTTTCCTTCTGCCTGAAGTGATGTGACCCGTATCGAAGCTTCGGAGCATGCTACGGTAAAAGAATTCTTATCAACATCTATGATCTCACCGGGCTTACCGCTTTTTTCACAAAGAGAGGCCTCCCAGATCTTGAGTGTTTTTCCGTCAAGACGGGTAAAAGCACCGGGCCAGGGATTGAAAGCACGGATCTGTGCGTCTATCTGAGAAGCAGTCTTCGAAAAATCGATGAGTCCGTCTTCCTTTTTTATCAGAGGTGCGTAGCAGCTGAGTGAATCATCCTGGGTAACAGGAGTTATTTTACCTTCTTCTATCAGGGGAAGAGCTTCAAGAAGTGCCTTTCCGCCAAGGTCCATGAGCCTGTCATGGAGGGTTTCGAAGGTCTCATCGGGTGCGATCTCATACTTCTTCTGATAAAGGATATCTCCGGTATCCAGCCCCTCGTTCATCTGCATTATTGTGATGCCGGTCTCCTTCTCACCGTCAAGAATGACTCTCTGAATGGGTGAGGCACCACGGTATTTCGGAAGAAGGGATGCGTGGACATTGATGCAGCCGTATTTTGGCTGATCAAGGATCTCCTTTGAAAGGATCTGACCGAAAGCTGCGACTACATATATATCAGCGGGATACTCCAAAAGCTTTGCGGTCTCTTCGGGTCTTTTGATCCTCTCAGGCTGAAGTACGGGAATTCCCGCTTCTACGGCCACTTCCTTAACAGGCGAAAACACCGGAGCACCGCTCCTTCCTTTCGGCCTGTCGGGCTGAGTAATAACAGCTGATATTTCATATCCCGCATCTATAAGACTTTTAAGGCTTCCGGCTGCAAAATCCGGAGTTCCCATAAACAGGATCTTCATTCGGTTTCACTCCTCTTCGGGAATTTCTTCTTCGTCTTCGTCATCGTCATCTGCCAGGGATTCCGTATCCATCAGCTCACCCTCGAGCCTTTCGGTGTACAGATGGCCGTCGAGATGCTCAAGTTCGTGGCAGATGGCTCTTGCAAGAAGTCCTTCACCTTCGATCTCGATAGGGTTCATATCCCTGTCAAGCGCAACCGCCTTGACATGATTCGGTCTGGTGACAATACCGGTCTTTCCGGGAAGGCTCAGACACCCTTCATATCCGGTCTGCTCTCCGTCCTGCTCAGTGATCCTGGGATTGATAAGAACAAGAGGATCCTCTCCGGTCGTATCAATGACAACGATACGCTTTAAAACGCCCACCTGCGGAGCCGCAAGTCCCACTCCGTTTGCATCGTACATGGTCTCAAACATGTCATCTATGAGCTGTTTATTGCGATCTGTCATTTCCTTGACTTCAATGCAGACCTTATTGAGCACGGGGTCGCCGAACTCTCTTATATTTCTGAGTGCCATTTTCTTTACCTCTTATTAAATCTGATTCATGGGATCGAGATCGAACTGAACGAACATCTGTCCCATGTCCTTATCTTTGAAAAAATCCTCGGATACTCCCCTTATATCGGAAAGCCGCTTCAGATCGGCATTTTTCACATACAAAACGTATCTGAAATAGTCCTTTACCTTCATGATATTGGCAGGTGCCGGACCGAGTATCCTGACCGGACCTTTAGACTTTATCACATCTGACAGTTCTTCAGCAAGAAGTGCCGTCTTCTTTTGATCGGGACCGAATAACTGTATGCACAGCATATGCGTAGCGGGGGGATATCCGGCCGCTTCACGGTATGCCGACTCTTCCTCGTAAAATGCCTCATAATCCTGAGCCGCGGCGCATTTAACGGCGTAATGCTCCGGCTGATAAGTCTGGATTATGCTGAGTCCGGGTTTATCGCCTCTTCCGGCCCTTCCGCATGCCTGTGCCAGAAGCTGGAAGGTTCTTTCGGAAGCTCTGTAATCGGGTACACCCAGTGAAAGATCCGCCGCCAGAATGCCCACGAGCGTAACATTGGGAAAATCATGCCCCTTTACGATCATCTGCGTTCCGATAAGGATCTGTGCCTCCCCGTTTGCAAAGGAAGACAGGATCCTGTCATACGAACCCTTGGCGGATGTAGTGTCCTTATCCATTCGAAGAACCTTCACCCCGGGATACATCTTGACGATCCGTTCCTCAACCTGCTCGGTTCCCGCCTTGATGGCAGCAAGATAAGGGGAGCCGCATGAAGGACAGTTCGAAGGTTTCCCGGTGATCTCGCCGCAGTAATGGCAGACCAGCTTTGAGTTACCGTGAAGCGCCATGGGCACCTCACAGTGGGGACACATGATGACTTTGCCACATTCCCTGCAGGATACCTGTCCGGAAAAACCCCTTCTGTTAAGAAAAAGCATTATCTGCTCGCCCCTGGCCAGTGTTTCGTCCATATGTGCCTTAAGGGATCTTGAGAACATCGATCTGTTCCCGCCCGAAAGCTCTTTTCTGAGATCTATTATCTCTGTCTGCGGAAGTCCGAAGCCCGTAGCCCTCTCTTTCATTGTAAAAAGAGTGAATTTTCCGCTTACAGCCGCACTGTAGCTTTCCATTGAAGGGGTTGCGGATCCCATGACAAAGGCCGCTCCCGACAATTCACAGAGCTTTTTTGCAACCTCTCTTGCATGATACTTCGGAGTGCTCTCGGATTTATAGCTGGACTCGTGCTCTTCATCCATTATGATAAGGCCAAGGTTTGGAAACGGCGTAAACAGTGCGGATCTGGGACCTATGATGATATCGATGTCCCTGTTTCTGGCTCTTTCACACTGATCGTATTTCTCACCGGCTGACATTGAAGAGTTCAGAACGCTCACTCTGTCGCCAAATTTTGAATAAAATCTTGCAAGAGTCTGATATGTAAGGGCAATCTCAGGTATGAGGAATATGACCTGCTTGCCCGAAAGTACGCATTTTTCAGCAAGTCTTATATAGACTTCGGTCTTACCGCTTCCGGTAACCCCGTGAATAAGGTAATTTCCGGCTTTGCCCTCTTCTATGTCCTTTTCTATCGCACTGACGATAACTGCCTGTTCACCGTTAAGGGATACGTTCTTCTTTTCCATCTCGGATACGGTGGGTTTCCTGTATTCGGATGAAGTCTCATAATAGGCTGCACCGCTCTTGATAAGGCCTGTCACCGTAGCACCGCTCACCCTGAGCTTTCCCGATATCCAGGAAGAAGGTATCCTGTCATTTTCGATCAGTGCACGGAGAAGATTTTCCTTGGCTCTCTGATTCTTTCTTGCAGCCTCGGCCGCAAGCGCAAGCAGCTCGTCCCTGTCCATCTTCCTGACAAGCGTCTTGATCTCCACGGGTTTTGCTTTGGCCTTTGCCGGGATAACGGCCTTAAGTGCCTGTGAAAGCGTTCCTCCGTAGGTATCCTTTATGAACGCAGCCATCTCAAAGCTTCTGTCCTCGGCTCCCATGCTGCCTTCGACGAGCCCCAGTATTTCCTTTACCTTGTCGGGATCATAATCGGTATCATCCTTTATGGCGATGACATATCCCTTTTTCTCGGTATTGCCAGCGCCGAAAGGGATCCTTACCCTGCTTCCCACGCAAATAATACCGGATAACCTTTCCGGTATCCGGTAACTGAACGGTTTATCAAGTTTTTCAATGCTGACATCTATACAGACATCGGCATACTTAACACCTGTTTCCAACTCTGTATCTCCGCTCAAATATTATACCCCATAAGGCTCTTTCTCTCAACGACTGAGAACATGAGATGTTTCCTGTATTTCAGGGCTTACACTGACATGAATATCGACGTCAAGGCGCCTGCGAGAAATTCGCTCGCCCGGTGTTTGATTTTCCGATCCCATAAGCGGATCGGTAAATCAAATCACCTGCGGCATGAGCTTCGGATTGTATGATATATGAATTCCCGCTTGGCGCCGCAGTAAGGAGATATTTATGTCAGCGGAAGTCCGTATGAAAGCCGGATAATCCCCCGTTCCCGGTGCAACGAAAAAGAGCACCGGGGTGACCGATGCTCTTTTCCGTTTCTTATGAGGGGGGAGAATAACTAACTTTATTAGTTATCTTGATACTTATATTAAGGCAAAATTGTGTCAAAAATATGTCAAAATAACTAAAAAAAAATAAAATTAATTAAGAAACTATAAACAAATTTTCAGTTTCCTGAAAAACCGCGTATTTATCGCATTTATCGGTAATATTTCATCTTAAAATCGACACTTTCGTTTCCTCGAAATTCATTTAAACCGACCTCAAAACAGATGTCAAGGTCAATTTGTGTCTTTCCCGCACACAATTCCAAAGCGGTATTTTGACCGTATTTTTCATCGATATAGCCTTCAAAAACATCCATATCGCCGAAATATATCAGCCTGAACCTCTTTCCTCCGGAAACCGCGGTCAGATTACCGTATTTTCCTTCTTTTCCCATTCGGGAAAGACCTGTGATCTTCACCTTCGGACATGCAAAAAGCGCTCCGGGATTGCCCACTCCGACGGGTTCAAGCTTTGCAATATCCTTTACAAGGCCAACCGATGCATATTCAAGGGGAACACAGGCATCAAACCTGACTTCCCTGATAAGATCATCATCCGTAAGACCGGAGGTAGCCTTAAGCCGAGAAGAAAGCTCATCCAGATTCTTTTCCTCAAGTGAAAACCCCGCAGCCATCGCATGTCCGCCGAATTTGGTAAAAAGCTCCTTTACCTCCGAAAGCTTTTCAAACATGTTGTAGGCAGGGATCGATCTTCCGGAACCCTTGAGCCCGTCCTCTCCCCTTGTTATCACAAGCGTGGGACGGTTATAGCTTTCCTTGAGCTTACCCGCAACAAGTCCGGCAATACTCTCATGAACATCGGGAAGAAATACGATAAGTATCCTATCGTCAAGCATGTTTTCTTCTTCAATGAGCTTTACGGCCGTATCAAGGCCCGTTACGGTCATGTTCTTGCGGTGATCGTTAAGATCCTTGATGTGCGCAGCTTCCTTCAGGCATTCATCGTAATCATCCGATAAAAGAAGCTTTACGGAGTTTCCTGCCTGTTCCAGGCGTCCCGTGGAATTGATCGATGGTCCTATTACAAAGGAAAGAGAATATGTGCTTATACGTGAAGCATCCAGGGAATTTGCACTCATAAGAGCCCTGAGCCCCATATTATCGGTAGTCTTGATCCTCTTTATCCCTTCACGGACCAGATATCTGTTCTCGTCCGTAAGCTCCATTACATCGCATACCGTGCCGAGCGCGGCAAACTGTACGGATTCTTCCAGCGCTTCATCAAGCTCCGTACTTACCTTGCGTCCCGCAAGGGCTGACATGAATTTATATGCGACCATCGCACCGCATATACCCTTATAAGGATATACGCTTCCGTTTCTGTGAGGATCAACAACGGCTTCGCACTCAGGCAGGATCTCATTTTTCTCATCACCTTCCCCGGAATAGGGAACCTGATGATGATCGGTGACAATGACCTTCATACCGAGTTCATACGCAAGTCTGACCTGAGCTGCCGCAGCTATTCCGTTATCACAGGTTATTATGAGCTTTATCCCTTCATCGGATGCTTTCCTCACAAGATCGTCATTGATGCCGTAACCGTCCCTGAGACGGTCGGGAATCGAATAGGATACATCTCCTCCGGCAGCGGTTATACACTTGACCAGGATAACGGTGGAAGTAACTCCGTCAACATCGTAATCGCCTATGATGCGAATCTTTTCTCCTGCTTTTATGGCATCAAGAAGTGCGTTAACAGCCTTTTCCATATCCGGTAAAAGGAAAGGATCGTGAAGAAGCCCAAGGTCACCGTTAAGGTAGTCCCCTGCTTCTTCCACACTGTCTATTCCGCGGTTTCTGATTATGCGGGCGCACAGGGGATCTATACCGAGCTTGTTTCCCCATTCCACAAAATCACCGCTTTTTCTGATCTCGATCCACTTTTCCATAATTTTTTAATGTTACTTACATTCAATCTGCGGGTGACGCAATAAGTATGAGCATTCGAGACATCGACGTCTGCGTTAGAAACGGACGCCTGGCCCGAACGAATTGAGTGGCCTGCGGCATGAGCTTAACGTATATCGAATAAGTTTCGCGCCTGACGTCGATAAGCGAGAATGGTCATACTATGCGGACAGGATGTCCGAAAGACATGAATGCAAGTACAAGGATGTACTTGCATGTCCACGGCAGGACCCACAAAACAAAATTACGGGGACGAATCACGCCCCCGTAAGAAGTATTACTGTCTTTATTATTTCCTGGTCTTAGCGGGGAATTTCTGAGTAAGGATGACCCAGAAAGCACCTGCAAGACATACGGACGAATAGCATCCGCAGCCGATACCTACCATAAGAGGCAGTGCGAAATCCTTGATGCTTGAAACACCCATTACATACAGGAGTGCGACCATAACGAAGGTAGTCAGTGAAGTAAAGATACTTCTTGAAAGTGTCTGGGTGACACTCTTGTTGACTATCGAAACGATATCGCTCTTTCCTGCATTTGTCATATTCTCACGTACACGGTCGAATATGACGATCGTAGCGTTTATCGAATAACCGACGATGGTGAGCATACATGCAACGAAGGTGTTGCTTACCGATACTCTAGCTGCTGCATAGAAAGCAAGCACAACGAGAACATCGTGAACGAGTGCAAGTACGGATGAGAAACCGAATCTGAAATCCTTGAATCTGATCCTGATATATACGAGCATGCAGAGGATCGCAACGATAACCGCTATGATGGTGTCTCTCTTCATCTCATCCGAAATGGTGGATGAAATGGTCTCTGTCTGAATGCTCTTCGAATCAACTCCGAACTTGGTCATGAACATCTGCTCAAGAGCCTGTCTTACGGATGACTCAAGTGAAGAAGTTTTGAAGATTACTTCGTTGGAGTTCTGAACGGTCTGAACCTGAACTGTGCTTCCGGTAATGGATTCGATCTCGGGAACAACGGTGTCTGTAAGCTGCTGGAGAGTGTAATTCTCGTTAAAGTCTACAGTCGTTGCGGTTCCGCCTACGAAATCAAGCGAATAGTTAAGGGCACCCTTTCCGGCTCCCTTGTTGATTCCCATGAATACGAAGCCTGCTACTATGACAAGTACGGAAAGAACGATGAAGATCATCTTCTTGCTGAGGAAATCAATTGTCTTTCTTTCCTTTCCTTTTCCGTAAAAGACAACAGACTTAAGTCCGAGGGCATACAGAGCCTTCATGAGCCACTTGGTGACAAAGAGTGCCGTGAACATCGAAACGACGATACCGAGTGCAAGAGTCTGTGCAAAGCCCTTTACATTGGAAGGTCCGAGAAGCATGAGGACAACCGCAGCGATAAGGGTTGTAACGTTACCGTCGATGATGGCTGAAAGTGCCTTGGCATAACCGGTGTTAATTGCATCCTCAACACTTGCTTCCCTGCCGAGTTCCTCCCTGATACGGGCGAATACGACAACGTTGGCATCAACTGCCATACCTATTGAAAGGATGATACCTGCGATACCGGGAAGGGTAAGCGTAAGTACATCGTTAAATCCGATAAGAAGAAGTACGATCAGTGCAACATAGAAGAAAAGTGCGATCGCTGCAGCAATGCCGGGAATGAAGTATACGACGATCATGAAAAGAGCAACTATTCCGAGACCGATCGCACCTGCTTTAAGGGAAGTGTTGATGGCATCAACACCGAGCTGAGCACCTACAACCTTGGAGTGAAGCTCCTCGAGTTCGAGTGAAAGTCCACCGATACGGATTGTGGAAGCAAGGTTCTCAGCTTCTTCATAAGTAAACGATCCGGAGATGGAAGCATCACCGTTATAGATTGCCTCATCAACCCTGGGTACACTTACGAATGCTCCGTCATAGTAAATACCGATGGTCTCGTGTCCGCGCGCAACGGCTCTCTCGGTTGCCTCAGCGAATTTTGCAGCTCCTTCCTGTGTAAGGGAAAGGGATACCGCATACTTGTTGTTCTTCATGTTGTCCTGAGTAACAACGGCTCTCGCATCGGTTACATCGGTACCGGTGATGACAACCGATCCTTCGGCGATGAGCTCGTCAATGGACTTGTTGAGCGCATACTGATATGAATAAGAACCATCCTCTGCTAATACAGGCTGCTCCGAATAGTTGGGATTACCCGCAGAATCGGTTGCACTTATGAAATAGAGTGCTCCGGGACGTCCGAGCTGTGAAAGAATGGTCTCAGCGTCGGTAACACCGGGGATCTCGATCGCGATCCTGTTGGAACCCTCCTGATAAACCTGAGCTTCGGTTGAATAATTAGCAACTCTCTGCTGAAGCTTGTAAATGGTATCGGACATATCGGTCTCGGAAGGATTCTCATCTCCCACAACCTGATAAGTGATACTGACACCGCCCGCAAGATCGAGTCCGAGCTTGATATCGGATGCGTTTCCTGCGCCGTTTCCGTCGTAGCCCCATATATCCATGTAGCCGATTCCCAGTGTAAGGGCAAGCACTACGATGATAATGAGGAGAGCCTTACTCTTTTTCATGACAAATACTTTCCTTTCAAATTAAAAGTTCAAAAAACAAAACAAAAAGATATTACTACCTAATTAAAGAAAAATCAATCTGCGTCAGGCTTTTTCATCGCTTTCCACGCTGTCATCAAAGCCTTCTCCGAAGTTCTCGGCAACCTTGAGCATTATCGCACATTCAACGCGCTTTCTTTCAAGCTCACAGCCCACTTCGTAGGAATCAATGATATTTCCGTGGAAATTGTAGGAATTGGCAGCACATCCGCCGCTGCAATAGAACCTTGCGAAACAGTCACGGCAGTCGGGTTTCTGGTAAACATTGCAAGCGGAGAACTTTTCGCAGATTTCAGGCTTTGTAACACCCTCATCCACATTTCCTATGAGGAATTTCTCGTTTCCGACGAACTGGTGGCAGGGATACAGGTCTCCCCAGGGAGTAACCGCCATATACTCACATCCCGCACCGCATCCGGTAAGCCTTTTATATACGCAGGGACCGCCTGAAAGATCGATCATAAAGTGGAAAAAATTGAAGGGCTTGCCGTTCTTTCTTCTGATGATCATCTCATGCGCAAGCTTATCGTACTGATCCTTGAGAAAAGGAAGGTCCTCCTTTTTCAGGGCATAATCGTCTGAAGGCTGTGCAACAACAGGCTCGACGGAGATCTGCTCAAAGCCGAGATCCGCAAGATGGAGCACATCCTCGGAAAAGTCCATATTGTAATGGGTATATGTTCCGCGGACATAGTAGTTCATCTGATTCCTGGACTCTGCCATCTTAATGAACTTGGGAACGATGATGTCATAGGAGCCCTGTCCTCCCCTGCCGGGACGCATGCGGTCATT
>JAEEQL010000065.1 GCA_016285265.1 Lachnospiraceae bacterium | reverse complement strand
TTGTAGATCTTTAGCAATAACTGACCGATAACAACAGTGCAGATCAGCACGGGCATGAAGTAGATTGAAAGGAAAGGTCTCTCACCCTTGATTCCGCGTCCGAGAACGAGCGCAAGTCCAAGGGATAAAGGGAGCTGTATGAAAACCGAGAAAGCTGCCAGAACACAGGCATTACGAAGTGCCTTTAAAAATCCGATAGCTTTGCTGGTGAATAACTCTTTGTAATTGGCAAGGCCTATGAACTCCATAGCACCCATGCCGTTCCAGTTAAAAAAACTGTAGTACAGTGACTTGATAATAGGGGCAATGAGTATTCCGATAAACAGCGCAAGTGCAGGCAGCAGGAACAGGAATACATTGATATAATTAACGATTACTTTCTTTTTCATTGGCGTAAACGCCTCCCGGTAGTATTGCAGATTCGCTGGAAAATAACAAAGTACTTGCGTGTAACCGATGCCCCTTTCGGGGCACGGCCACACGCGAGTACGGTTAGAACTTAGATATGATTATCTGATGTCGTTAGCAAGACCCTTGATGAAGTCAGTGCCGTTAACCTGGCATCCGTAAACCTGATCTACATATGAGAGATAGGTGTTAGCGTCGTCAGCGTTCATAGCGGTATCACCAAAGAGAACGTATCCGGTAGCGTTTCCGCAGATCTCTGCAACAGACTGGGTAAGAGCGTTTACAGAAGAGGTATCTCCGTAAGGAGTCCAAGCGGGAAGTCCGCAGCCATCAAGATATCCATAGTGGCAGATAAGCTTTCCAAGCTCGAAGCAGTAAGCAGCAGCAACTTCAGGATGCTCAGAAGATGCAGCAACTGCAAGAGTATCGGAAGGTCCGCCGATGAGCATTCCGAGCTTAGCCTTGTCAGCGTTGATTACAGGGAACTCAGCAACCTTTACCTTGGGGAAGAATGCTTCGTTGTTTGCAAAGTCAGCGCAGTTCCAGGTTCCGTTCATGTAGAATGCATACTTGCCATCGATGAAGTTAGCCTTAACTTCGTCGTTTGAAAGAGCGATTCCGTTAGGATCGAAGTATCCGTTGTTTACGAGCATCTGGAAGGTATCAACTGCAGCGCCTACATCAGCGTTGTCCCAAGTTGCTCTTCCAAGGAAGATGTCGTTGAGAACGTCAGAACCAACTGACTTCTCGATTACGGACTCAAGATACTCGGTTACACACCAAGTCTCTTTTCCTGCACATCCGAAGGGGATGATGCCTGCAGCCTTGAGAGCGTCACAGCACTCGATGAACTCATCATAGGTGCCGGGAACGTCATCGTAGCCAACCTGCTTAAGGAGATCCATGTTAGCGAAGAGACCAACGATGTTCATGGTAAGAGGAACACCGTAGTGCTTTCCGTTGTAGGTGGAGTTTCCAAGCATTGCCTCAGGAAGCTCATCCTTCCAGTTAGCATACTCATCATCAAGGCAGTAAACCTTGCCAGCCTCTACGAAGTCCTGAAGGAAAGC
Organism: Lachnospiraceae bacterium; assembly: GCA_016285265.1. Classification (GTDB taxonomy): domain Bacteria; phylum Bacillota; class Clostridia; order Lachnospirales; family Lachnospiraceae; genus AC2028. The sequence goes on along the minus strand of JAEEQL010000065.1, from coordinate 13,363 downwards.
GCATGACCAGGTGAAGAAGATGTCGGGCATCTCGTTAGCCTGAACTGCAGCCTTGATCTTGGTCTTGTAAGACTGATTCTCGAAAGCTTCCCAATTAAGAGTGATGTTGGGATACTTCTCTGTCATGTCAGCGATAGCTGCTTCATAAGAGTGACGGTTTGAGTCGCTCTCAGTAGCGATACACCACATGTTAAGGGTGATATTGACGTCCTCAATCTTCTCGTCAGCGGTAGCTGAAGGCTGAGTGTCGCCTCCGGTTGATCCGCCGCCGCCATTGCCGGTATTACCGCCGCAAGCTGCGAGTGAGAGAACCATTGCACCGGTCAATATCAGTGACAATAATTTTCTTTTCATAATTTCCTCCTTTAAAATGTAAAGAAAATTTATCTATCCCGAAGCATTACTTCGAAATATTTGATTTAGGGGGCCGGTGTTCTTACTTCTGTGTAGGAACTACGGGCCAGGGGTAATCCACTGTGAGGAATCTTCCGTCCAGCTGATAATAGATGTAGGTGTCAGCGTAGTGATCGTTGTAGACGAGCTTTATGACGCCGTTCTCTTCATCTACTGAATAGTAACCGGGAGAGTAGTAGTCCTCGCGGAAGGTGCCTTTGTCGGTAAATTCGAAGGAGAGATTTCCGTTTACTTCCTGCCAGGTTCCTAGTACTCCGGAAGGCTCACCCTCCCCGGTATATTCATATACGAACGTCTCATACAGAAGCTTCTGGTTCTCGCCGTCAGGTACAAACCTCATTGAAGTGACGGTTCCGTCTGCGGCGGTAAGGGTAAGAACATCATCAGCCAAAGTATAAGAGTAATTAACTCCTAAAAACTCCGCTTTGCCGTCGCTGGATAGCTTCAGGATCGTCGTCCCGGGGTCATGATTGTAAGCCCATTCCTCTGCCGTCTTCCCTGCGCATCCAGACATCAGCATCATGAAGATCGCGGTGAAAATTATGAGTCTGATCTTCGTTGTAAAACTGTGGTTCATAGCCAAATGCCTTTTTGTCTAAATTATGAACAAATTATATCTACGCCGTGAATAACGGTAAATGGAATTACTTTACAATTTAAAGCACTTTTTTTACCTTGATAAACAATACATCAAAAACAGATATATGGATATAGCAAAATTGCACAAAAAATCACAAAATCGCAAAAAAAGTGCTCGCGTTTTAACATCAGAAACAGTTTTTCGCAAGCACTTTTTTGTATAAATTGTCAAAAACGGTGTTAAACGGACTTGGAAGCCAGATACTTGACCGCCGAAAGTGCCGCAGTTAAGCCTTCTCCGGCCGCTTTTACCAGCTGGAAGGGTTCGCCCGTGATGTCCCCCGCAGCAAACAGTCCGGGTATGTTCGTGGACATATTTCGTTCACATTTTACCGCACTCCCCTCCGTTTCGAGTCCGGGAACGAGGGATGAAGGGGCTATCTGATCCCTTAAAATGAAGAGTCCGTCAAAGGAAAGCTCGCCGGAATCGGTGACTAAGGTATTCGCCTTCATCCTGCCCTTTATCTCCTGAGGCTTTACATTCATAACGCTGATGTTCTCAAGAGTCAGACCTGATGCGTCGTACATGGGGATGTAGATAACTTCCGATGCATATTTCCTGAGGAATTCGGCTTCTTCTTCGTAGTCTTTGGAATATGACACCACTATCGTTTTTTTCTCTTTATAGATCGCAGCATCGCATGTTGCACAGTAGCTGACTCCGCGTCCGAGGAAATCCTGCTCGCCGGGAATGGTCTTAGCCGGTGCAACGCCTGCGCAGAGAATGACGGAAGTTGCTTCAACCATCTCCTCTCCGCACTGCAGCGCAAAATAATCTCCGTAAGGATAGATCATGCTCACCTTGGTGTCATTGATCTCAACGCCCATCCGGGCCGCATGGTCAAGCATCTTTTCGGCAAGCTCAGAGCCGCTCACAGCGGGAATCCCGAGGTAGTTGTCTATCTTCTCGGCAAGCCTCACCTTTGCACTCGAATCCTTCTTTCCGAAGAGTATGATATTCTTCTTTCTGATCTTAAGAGTGATCGCAGCCTCGAGACCCGCAGGTCCGCTGCCTATTATCGCCACATCGTATCTCATGTTTTCCCCTTTCACCGGAAACATACATTAACTTCTCTCTGATCATATTATACCTCATAATATTTTATATTTGCAACAATTATATTTTATTAAATATAAATCATCGTATGTATCCGCCCGGAAAACAAAAAGCGCCGCTCCCTTTCGGAAGCGGCGCCTTGCCTGAACATATCTCTTATTTCTCAGCCATAGCCTTCTTGATGGACTCGGTGAGCTCGGGAACGATCTTGTTGAGATCGCCTACGATACCGTAATCGGCTACATCGAAGATGGGAGCATCTTCATCCTTGTTGATGGCGATGATGATGTCTGACTCTTCCATACCTGCAACGTGCTGGATGGCACCGGAGATACCGATTGCGAAGTATACGTGAGGTCTTACGGTCTTACCGGTCTGACCAACCTGGAGATCCTTGGGCTTCCAGCCTGAATCTACAACAGCTCTTGAGCAGGAAACTTCTCCGCCGATAGCTGCAGCGAGATCCTCGAGGATCTTGAAGTTCTCGGGTGATCCTACTCCGCGTCCGCCGGATACGAGGATCTTGGCGTTCATGATATCAACGGTATCGGAAACAGCCTTTACGACTTCCTTTACGGTTACGTATCTGTTGTCGGGAGTAAATCCGGGATTGAACTCAACGACTTCTGCCTTAGCGCCCTTGACAGGCTCTATCTTCTGCATAACGCCGGGACGAACGGTTGCCATCTGGGGTCTGTTGTTGGGGCATGCGATGGTAGCGATGGTGTTTCCGCCGAATGCGGGACGGGTCATGAGAAGCTGATTATGCTTCTGCTCTGACTCCTTGCCGGGGATCGCAACGAGAGGGAAATCACCGATGTCAAGCTGTGTGCAGTCAGCGGTAAGTCCGGTTGCGACTCTTGCGGAAACGGTAGGTCCGAGGTCACGTCCGATAGCGGTAGCGCCTACGAGCATGATCTCAGGCTTGAACTCATTGATAACGGATGCAAGTCCGTGTGCATAGGGCTCGGTTCTGTAAATTTCGAGCTCCTTGTCATCAACAACGATGACCTTGTCTGCGCCGTACTCAGCGAGAGAATCAGCGAGACCCTTTACATTATATCCGAGAAGGACTGCAACAACCTTCTGTCCGAGGGCAGCTGCGAGATCCTTAGCTTTGCCGAGCAGCTCGTAGGAGATTCCGCTGATCTCACCGTCAACCTGCTGAGCAAAGACATATACGTCTTTATATTCTTCTAAGCTCATTTGTCTTCCTCCTACTATTAGATAACGTGCTTCTCAGAAAGCTTCTCTACGATGTACTTAACTCCGTCCGAAGGTGAATCGGGAACGATCTTCTCACCTGCTCCCTTACGAACCTTATCGGAAGCCTTTGCGATCTTGGTGGGCGATCCGTTCAGACCGAGGTTGCAATCCTCAACATCCTTGAGGTCTGCTCTTCCCCAAGTGGTGATCTCTGCCTTGCAGGCATCGAAGATTCCGCCGGGAGTCATGTATCTGGGAGGATTAAGCTCTGAAAGAGCGGTAATGAGGCAGGGCATCTTAGCTTCAACAACATGATATCTGTCATCATACTGTCTCTGAACGATAACCTTGTCTCCTTCTACCTTGAGATCCTGTGCATAGGAGATGACAGGAAGCTGGAGGTGCTCAGCGATCTGGGGACCAACCTGTGCGGTATCGCCGTCGATTGCCTGACGTCCGGTGATGATAAGATCATATTCAAGATTTCTGATAGCGCCTGCGATGGTGGTGGAGGTTGCCCAGGTATCAGCACCGCCGAGTACGCGGTCTGTTACGAGGACTGCCTTGTCAGCGCCCATTGCAAGAGCTTCTCTTAATGCGTCAGCTGCCTTGGGAAGTCCCATGGTAAGAACTGTAACCTCAGCGCCGTACTGATCCTTAAGACGAAGAGCTGCCTCGAGGCCGGCCTTGTCATCGGGATTCATGATAGCGAGCATTGCTGCTCTGTCCAGAGTACCGTCGGGATTAAACTTAACGCCGCCCTTTGTATCCGGAACCTGCTTTATACAAACTATAATTTTCACGGTTTATACTTCCTTTCCTGATTTTATCGTGGCGGGTTATTTAAGAAGGTTAGCGGAGATGACCATGCGCTGAACTTCGGAAGTTCCTTCGTAGATCTCGGTGATCTTGGCATCTCTCATCATACGCTCTACTTCGTACTCTCTGATGTATCCGTATCCGCCGTGGAGCTGTACAGCCTTGGTGGTAACTTCCATAGCAACCTCAGCCGCATAGAGCTTAGCCATAGCTGCTTCTACAGAGTAGGAAACCTTATTGTTGGTAACATACTCCTGCTTCTTCATAGCTGCCTTGTAAACGAGAGCCTTGGCAGCCTCTACCTTGGTAGCCATGTCTGCAAGCTGGAACTGGGTGTTCTGGAATGCGGAGATCGACTTGCCGAACTGCTTACGCTCCTTGGTGTAAGCGATGGTTCTCTCAAGTGCGCCCTCTGCGATGCCGAGTGCCTGTGCAGCGATTCCGATACGTCCGCCGTCAAGGGTGTGCATTGCGATGTTGAAGCCCTTGCCCTGCTGTCCGAGGAGGTTCTCCTTGGGGATGCGGCAGTCGGTGAAGATAAGCTCATAAGTGGATGATCCGCGGATACCCATCTTATTTTCCTTGGTTCCGAAAGTAAATCCGGGAGTTCCCTTCTCTACGATGAAAGCAGAGATCTCCTTCATGATGCGGCCCTTCTTCTCAATCTTGCCGGTAACCGCAAAAATGACATAAACGTCAGCTTCCTTACCGTTGGTGATGAAGCACTTGGATCCGTTAAGAACCCACTCGTCTCCGTCAAGAACAGCCTTGGTCTGCTGGCCCTGTGCATCGGTTCCTGCTCCGGGCTCGGTAAGTCCGAATGCGCCGAGCTTCTCGCCCTTTGCAAGGGGAACAAGATACTTCTCCTTCTGCTCGGGAGTTCCGAATGTCATGATGGGATCAACGCAGAGTGAGGTGTGAGCCGATACGATAACTCCGCTGGTTCCGCAGACCTTGGAAAGCTCCTCAACACACATAACATAAGTGAGAATGTCGCATCCCTGGCCGCCGAACTCCTTGGGAACGGGGATTCCTAAAAATCCGTACTTGGCCATCTTGTCGACGGTCTGTCTGGGGAACATTTCGTTCTCGTCAACTTCCTGAGCAAGGGGCTTTGCTTCGTTCTCAGCGAACTCCTTGAAGAGGGTGCGAGCCATTTCATGTTCTTTGCTCAAAGTAAAATCCATGACTTATTAATCCTTTCATTTATATATTTTCAAGATCTTTTCAGATCTATGTGTTACTTATTTTGCATCAACGGGAGTCTTGGTCCTGTCTGCATTGTAGATATAGAATCCCTTGCCGCTCTTTACGCCGAGGTTTCCGCCACGTACCATCTTTCTGAGAAGAGGGCATGCTCTGTACTTGCTGTCCTTGGTCTCGTTGTAGAGAACATCCATGATAGCAAGGCAGATGTCGAGTCCGATGTAATCGCCGAGCTCGAGGGGACCCATGGGATGGTTAGCACCAAGCTTCATTGCGTTGTCGATACCTTCGATATCGGATACGCCTTCCATCTTGATGAAAGCAGCCTCGTTGATCATGGGGATGAGGATACGGTTTACAACGAATCCTGCAGCCTCGTTGACCTGAACGGGAGTCTTGCCGATCTCTTCGGAGATCTTCTTGATCTTCTCTACGATGTCAGCGGGAGTGTTAACACCTGCGATAACCTCAACGAGCTTCATTCTGTCAGCGGGGTTAAAGAAGTGCATTCCGACTACGGGACGATCAACACCCTTTCCGATCTCGGTGATGGAAAGTGAAGAGGTGTTTGATGCGAAGATGCAGTCAGCCTTGCAGATAGCATCAAGCTCTTTGAAGGTGGTCTGCTTAACGGTCATATCCTCGAATGCCGCTTCAACGATGAGGTCGCAGTCAGCACAGATATCCTCTTTAAGTCCGGGAGTGATCGCACCTGTGATCTTATCAACCTGCTCCTGAGTGAGCTTGCCTTTCTCTACGAGCTTGGCATAGCCCTTAACGATCTTGTCCTTTCCGCCCTCTGCCCATTCCTGCTTGATGTCGCAGAGTGCAACAGTGTAGCCGTCGATCTGAGCGAATGCCTTAGCAATGCCCTGGCCCATTGTTCCGGCGCCGATAACACCTACCTTCATATATGCCTCCTTATATATAAAAAAATAATTATGAAAAAACATTACAAAAGTCAGGACCTGCATTCAGGCCCTGACTGAATTTATTACTCGTTCTTGAAAGCAACCTGCTTAACCTTGGCAGGATCGTCTTTCTTGCGAAGGAAGTTAGCCATTCCCTCTTTCTGGTCGTATGACTCAAAGCAGTCGCCGAAGAGCTTCTCTTCAATGACAAGTGCATCATCGATATTAACCTGAAGACCGTCATTGATAGCCTTCTTGCAGTTCCTTACGGCGATAGGAGCGTTTGCTGCGATCTGTGAAGCAAGCTTCATAGCTGCATCCATAAGCTCTGCCTGAGGATATACCGCATTTACGAGACCGATGCGGAGTGCTTCGTCTGCCTTGATATTTCTTGCGGTGTAGATAAGCTGCTTAGCCATTCCTACGCCGACTGTTCTTGCAAGTCGCTGGGTTCCGCCGAATCCGGGAGTGATTCCGAGACCTACCTCGGGCTGTCCGAACATAGCATTGTCCGAGCAGATACGGATATCGCAGCTCATTGAGATCTCACATCCGCCGCCGAGTGCAAAGCCGTTGACTGCAGCAATGACGGGAACGGGAAGAGTCTCGAGCTTTCTGAATACATCATTTCCCTTCTTACCGAAAGCTTCGCCTTCAGCCTTTGTAAGGGTGCTCATCTCTCCGATGTCTGCGCCTGCGACAAAGCTCTTCTCGCCTGCGCCGGTAAGTACTACAGCTCTTACGACATTAACATCGATTCCGTCAATAACGGCATTAAGCTCATCGAGAACCGCGGAGTTGAGTGCGTTGAGTGCTTCGGGTCTGTTGATGGTGATGACAGCTACGCTGTCCTTTACCTCATAAAGTACAAAAGCCATATTTTCTCCTTATCAAGATCGCGCTCCCCGTATGAAACGGGGAGTACGGATTAATAGTCAGTCTCTTTCAACGATGGTTGCGCATCCCATACCGCCGCCGATGCAGAGGGTAGCAAGTCCCTTCTTTGCATCACGGCTTTCCATTTCATGGAGAAGGGTTACAAGGATACGTGCGCCGGATGCTCCAACAGGATGTCCGAGAGCGATAGCTCCGCCGTTGGGATTGAGCTGCTTATCAACATCGATTCCGAGATCCTTGCCTACTGCAACGGACTGTGCTGCGAATGCCTCGTTAGCCTCGATGATGTCGAAGTCTTCGATCTTGTATCCTGCCTTAGCCATAACCTTTCTGGTTGCAGCAACGGGGCCGATACCCATTACCTCGGGACGAACGCCTGCAAGAGCGCCGGCTACGAAAGTAGCCATGGGCTTAACGCCGAGCTCCTTAGCCTTCTCTTCGGTCATAAGAACCATAGCGGCTGCACCATCGTTGATTCCGGATGCATTTCCTGCGGTTACGAATCCGTCGGGATTGAGGGGCTTAAGCTTTGCAAGTCCTTCGATGGTCGATCCTGCTCTGGGGCCTTCATCGGTATCGAACTGGATAACTTCCTTCTTTTTCTTGATCTCTACGGGAACGATCTCCTTCTTGAAAGCACCGCTTTCGATAGCAGCGCAAGCCTTCTGCTGAGACTTAAGAGCGAACTCATCGAGCTCTTCTCTTGTAAGGTTCCACTCTCTTGCAACATTATCAGCGGTGGTGATCATATGGTAATCATTGAATGCATCCCAGAGAGCATCCTTGACCATGGTATCAACAAGTCCGCCCTGGCTCTGGCTGGGCCACATCATACGATAGCCGTATCTTCCGTTAGGGATTGCGAAAGGAGCCATTGACATGTTCTCCATACCGCCTGCGATAACGACATCTGCGTCGCCTGCCATGATCATCTGAGCTGCCTGGTTTACGCAGTTAAGACCGGATCCGCAAACAACGTTCATGGTAACAGCGGGAACTTCGATGGGAAGACCTGCCTTGATGGATGCCTGACGGGCTACGTTCTGTCCGAGACCTGCCTGGATAACACATCCCATATAAACCTGATCAACATCCTCAGGCTTGATACCTGCACGGTTTACAGCCTCCTTGATAACGATAGCACCGAGCTCTGCAGCGGGAGTGGTTGAAAGAGAACCACCCATAGTTCCGATTGCTGTACGGCAAGCGCCTGCGATTACAACCTTCTTAGCCATTTGATTACCTCCGAATTGAATTGTTTCATAAATAATAAAATCCCGGTTCCGAGATTGTTATTTTTTTGTCAGACCATTTACGATTTTATCATAAGACCCGCATTATTACAACGAATTCCGCGTTAAATAACAAACATTATCTTCGTGCTAGTTGTACCCGTAAAAACATGGTACTACATATAGTTACGGGAGAACGGGCAAAAAAAGACCTTACCCCTTCCGAGGTAAGGTCCTTAGCTTCAGTATCCGGTTTATACTTCGGGCTCGATGAGTCCGTATGTATCGCCCTTACGCTTGTAAACAACGTTGACCTGATCGGTCTCCGCATTGATGAAAACGTAGAAGCTGTGTCCGAGAAGATCCATCTGCATGCATGCATCTTCGGGATACATGGGCTTGATCTCGAACTTCTTGTTTCTTACGATCTTGATGCCCTCATCCTCTGTCTCTTCAACGGGGGCAAATTCGGAGATGTCGCCTGCTGCCTGATGTCTGTCGATTATCTTGTTGCGGTACTTCTTGAGCTGGCGCTCTATGATCTCTTCAACAAGGTCGATCGATACGTACATATCGGAACTGCTCTGCTCCGAACGGATGATGGTTCCCTTTACGGGTATCGTGACCTCAACCTTCTGCTCTTCCCTTACTACGGAAAGTGTTACGTGAGCGGTGGTATCCTCATCAAAATATTTTGACAGCTTGCCGATCTTATCTTCGACCGAAGCCTTAAGTCCGGGTGTTACCGTGGTGTTTTTGCCGATGATGACAAATTTCATATGCATCCCTCGCCTTCATAAATGATTTCGTCCGGGGCGCTGCTTAGATCATTGCCTATGTCCGATCCGGTGCCATATACGCTTCCGGCGTAAAATAATGATACCATAACGGAAAACGTTTTTCAATCGGAGCTTTTACGTATTCCTTTTACTCGAAATAGCCCGCGAATATGCCTCGGATGCCCTTTTCAAAGGCTTCGAACCCTTCGGGGAACGAACCGGCACCTTCGGCCCAGATGATATTGCCCTCTCCGTCCTCGAGCTCAAGTGTAAAGCCCGCGACCTCGGATAAGTTCATCTCGCTGTAACCGTCCCATGATGCAACGTTACATTCGCCTGCGAGCTTTTTCACATCATCCCATTCGTTCTTCGATATTCCGACCTCGATTATGGGATCTCCCATGGAATCGTACCAGACCATCTCGGGACCGTCTTCGCCTTCATTCAGAAAAACGGAATACGTGTCATTTTCGTTTTCACTGATGTTTTCAAATCTGAGTGACAGGAAATCAAATGATGCCATAATCCCACCTTTTCGGATAACGCTTTATCAATACTCTGTTTCTTTTTCGACAGTATCGTATGTCGAAAGATTTGAAAGATTTATGAGCTTGCTCTCATCGATGTCCACATTTGTAAGGCTGTCGTATTCATCCGCGTCTATCTCTACGGCGCCCATTTCCTTGATCGCCTGTATGAATCTTTCTTCTTCCGTCTTGACTGCCTTGTTGTCGCTGTAACCGGATACCGTAAATCTCACATCGTCATCACCGAAATACAACACTTTCATTTCGAGACCCGAATCGTATGTAAGTGTGGGACGGAGCTCATAATCCATATCGGGATCGAGTGTCCATGTGATATCTCCGCACCAGCTCGAATACAGATGTGAGCTCTTGAACAATGTCCGGAGCGATGAATCGGGAAGCACACAGTGGCAGTTGAAATCCTGTGCGCCGGCACCGTTGCTTCCTCCGGTAAGAACATATCCGTCATAGTAAAGATCGAAGAAGCTTCTGTATCCGAACTCCTGACAGAATCTCATGTTGAGACCGTCGGTATCGTATGCGATAAATCCTATCCAGCTGTAAAAGGAAGGATCGTGATTTTCAAGATAAAGAACGAATACATCATCACCTTCTTCACCGAGCTGGGGTGTGAACATGGTGTACTTGACATCGTACTTTCCCGGATACTCCCCGAGGATCGCATCGATCAGTTCATCATATGAATAGGTTCCCTTTGCGGGGATCATGTACTGTGCATAAGGGTCATTGGGATCTTCAAGAACGGTGACATCCATCTCTCCCGCAAGGAACATCTCGTATGCATCTGATCTGGGCATGTCAAGTTCTTCGTCCTCTTCGGGCTCAGGCTCCTCAGCGGGCTCTTCAACCTGAACTTCTTCAGGTTCGTCTTCATCTTCGATCACGTCAGAAAGATTTCTGTCGTCTTCTTCCTCTTCTTCCGCCTCGGCTACAGGTTCAGCTGTTTTTCCGCATCCGGCCATCCCGGCAAAAGAAAGAAGACCGGCCATAAGCAACATAAGTATTTTTCTTTTCACGGTAATACTCCTTCAGAGCTGCATCACTGATCGTCCGTACAAGTGTAGACGATCTTTTTTGCATTGCTCTTATCTATTCCCGCTCTTCCAAACAGTTCGGTCAGTGTTACGAATTCAAATCCTCTGTTTTTGAGTTCCGGGATAATGATATCAAGTGCATCTACGGTGTTGTCGTTTCCTTCACTGTCATGAAGAAGAACAAGCATGTTGTCGCGCGCACCGTCCAGAACCTTCCTTGCCCTTTCCTCTGCAGTCACTTCGGGAACCCAGTCATCACATGCAAGTCCGCAGATGAAGATATAGGGTATGTTCTCAAACATCGTATCATTATACAAAATAAACGGGGGCCTGAAAAATTCAGGCTCCTTTCCCGTGATTGCTGTGATCCTGCGGGAAGTCTCTTCTATCTCCGCACGGATTGTTTCCGCATCCAGCGTCGTCATATCGGAATGCGTAAGCGAATGATTCTCTATATCGCATCCGTAGGCAAGTTCTTCCTTTACGATATATTCTCTTTCGGGAGTTATGTTCTGCCCGATAAGAAAGAAGCTTCCGGGGACGCCGTATTTTTTCAGCTTGGACAGGACCTTCATTGATGTGGTATCGGAAGGTCCGTCGTCAAATGTAAGTGCGATTATCTTTTTATCACTCATACGCGTATTATATCACTTTCACATTACTGCATTAAGAGGTCTATGATCTCAATGACTCTGTCTGTTCTGATGGGAGCCACTGTGGTGGTAAGCGAATATCCGAAGCCGTCCATATCGGTCCAAACAGCACAGTTTGTGAGGCCGTCCTTATAACCCTTAAGCTCACCTGCCCAGTTACTTGCGTCTACGCATACCGCTACCGAATAATCATTGTAGTCGCCGCTGACATCGCTTTCGGTTCCCTTACGTATACGATAGATCTCCTCACCTCTGTCATAATATATGACTTCGATCAGTTTTCCTTCCAGGGCACGGTACTGCGCCTCCAGATCCGGCTCAAGATCATCCGGAACATTAAATTCAAATCCTGCGATCTCTTCGGCTTCTTCAAGAGTCCTGCAATCGATAAATGGATTGATCATATCCACCGCATCCTCCGAAAGTGTGGGATTAGCATAGTTGACGGAACCTTCATCATCTTTCGTATTTGCCGATTCCGACATAGAAGCACCGTTTGTTTCGGATGCCGTGGAATCACATACAGCCTCGGATTCATAATATGCATCTTCCGCTACCGGTGATGCATCATACATAGCCTGCGGTGCGGCACTGTCCGCGGTATTTCCGCCGCTCGACGCAGCTCCCATATTGGAGAACAAACCTGACTTGATGCATGCGACAACCATCAGAAATGCTGCGGCTGCAGGAAGGTAATACTTCATGTTCTTAATGATCGGCCTTTGATTGAAAGGCACCTTCACCACATTCTGCTTGCCTTCCGCATCCTCCGAAAGGATCTCCGTTATGTACTTGTCATCGATATCGCCGATGGCTCTGAGTAATTTATTCTTATCCGTGATCATACCGTAACACCTTCTTCCTCAAGACATTTCCTGAGTCTTTCCCTGGAGCGCGCAAGGGTCATCTTGACCTTGCTCTCTCCAAGGCCGTAAACTTGCGCGATCTCCTTTACCTCACTGCCGAAGAAATATCTTCTTACGAAGATCTTCCTTGCTTCGGGTTTCTCACCTTCCAGGAATGCGTTGAGGATCTCGCGCAGCTCCATCCCTTCTCCGGGAACGGGGATGCGGTTGTCGGCTATGCATTCTTCAAGTTCATCGAGCAGCGCGGGGATCTCTCCCGCACCTCTCTTCTCCGCGTGCTCCTTATCGAGCATATCCAGGGAGATGTTTCTCGTGATCTTGGTGAGAAAAGCCGAAAAAACATTCGGTCTGGTGGGAGGTATGGAATTCCAAGTCTTCATATAAGTGTCGCTGACTGCTTCCTCTGCATCCTCCAAGTTCCTGAGCACCCGGAGCGCAACGGACTTAAGCATCCTTCCGTACTTGGACGCCGTCTCCTTTATGGCTTCTTCACTCCTGGCAAAAAAGAGCTCTATTATCGCAGAATCTTCCACGTCAGTTCCTCCTTCACTTATATGGACGGAAAAAGAAGATTTCCGGTCACTGTCTGTGCAAAAGTTTTACTGTTTATAGCTTGCGGTCATGGCATCCACGATATCCCTGAGGATCACGTTTCCGGATGCCCTGTCTATAAAGCCGTAGGTCTCGGCCACTGCGGCGTTTGTGTTGTTGAACTCGTTATTGTCCCAGGCGATGATGGGGATCGAATAAAGAGCCGAGCACTCGCCCATGAACCTGTAGTACTCGAGCCTGTCGGCATCGTTGCACTTATCTATGCATCCGTACTCACCGATGATGACGGGAATGCCGTTAGCGATGAATCTCTCGTAAAGGGATGAGAAGACCTGCTTGTTGTCCTTTTTCGCAGCTTCGCCGAATTCGGTCTTTCCGGGGACCTCTCCCGCGAATTCGTAAGGTCTGTAGGAATGTACGCTCACGATGATCCTGTTCTTCGCGCTGTCTTTGGGAAGCGAGAAATTAGCGGAGGTGGTTGCGGAAGGCATCTGGCAGTAGCCGCATACAACAAGGAATCTGTCGGCATTATTTCCGCCCGATGCTCTTA
>JAEEQL010000064.1 GCA_016285265.1 Lachnospiraceae bacterium | reverse complement strand
GGTAAAAGTGTTTACCTGCGGTGCCACCCGGCTTGGTGTGAATCACACCCACTTAGCGCATACAACCATATGCCGAATTTTTTAACGGAGATTCACCTCCGGCTTTCATACTCTGTTTTGCATTTCTGATCGCCCTCAGAAGCCCATTCGGTTAAAACACTTTTGCTGCGATCACACCATCCGCGGCTCTCTCTGAAAAGGAGGTCTTAACTTACTTACTCTTCTTCAACGGTTTATGGAAATATTACACAGTTACAAAGTAACTGTCAAGAGCCTTTATTTCTGCAATATGTGGTAAATCTGCTCCGGGTGAACCGGGGGACGATTCCTCCGTTCCGAATGCCATGGATATTCTCTTTATGATATAATGGTCCGGAAGGTTTTCCTTTTAATCATTCAATAGTATAGGAGGAAGAGCATGAAAGGCATAAAAGAAATGCTGCTGGATGAAAGTCCAAAGAATGTAAAAAAACTTGAAAAATTGCTTGAAAAAGCCCCGGGATCCGCTGCATACCTGGAAGCCGCAAAGGCAGAGGCAAGCGGCGCCGGAGCAATGGATTTTCCTAATCTCTACATGATGGTAACAGATTCGTTTTTATGCTATCACAGTGTAGGTATCGGAGCACAACTCCTGATACTTCCCTTATCTTCCATTGTTAATCTTTACAGGTCCAATAAAGTGGGAAATGAGTATGATTACACTAATTTCCGTTTGGCTGTGGAGACCGTAAGCGGCACCATATATCTTACTTCCTATCCCCGTACCGGAAAAGGAATGGAAATTTTTAACGACGTAATTACCGCCGTAAAAGGCAAAAAGGCAGCAAACGGAGGAAATTAATATGGTCATATATTACGGAGTCAAAAAGAAATTAAAGCTTGTCAGCGATCTGGGCCAGATGACATGCACTAACTGCGGTCACGAAGTCAGGGCCGCACTCGCAAAAGAAGGCGGATATGTCCACATATTCTTCATACCTGTATTTCCCGTTCTTACCGGCTACAAAATGGTCTACTGCCCCAACTGCGGAATAATGAGAAAGCTTTCCGGAGAAGAATTCAAAGAAATGAAGCAGAATAATCCTCCGATCAAATAATTTACAAGCATCAGAACAATGTAAGAAAGCAAAATATCTGCACAAAATGACTCCCGTGAATCCTCAGGATCCACGGGAGTTTTATAAGTTTTCAATCACCGGTGAACGGAGGAACTGTCCCCCTGTTCACTGTTCATGCGGTTTCCTTTTTGGAGATATTGAAAAGAATAAAACAAAGAACGGCTGCGGCGACGGGAAGAATGAACATAAAGAAATCGCAGGGGCAGTCAAAAGAAAAAGGACTGTATTTATTTGCGATGTCGATGACCATGTTGGAGATTGAAGGGATCAGGCATACTATACCTGCGATCATTGACATTTTGCAGGACTTAAGCCAGACCAGGACAATCGATGCTATGCTGCAGATCATCAGGATCCAGACATACACTGTCGTAGTCATTCTGAATGAGGTATCTGCTTTTCTTATCAATGCATCTATATAATTATTGCTGATCGTGAATCCGGGACCATAGAGCACGTTCTTTCCGAACAGGATGCATGCGATGGCTGCAAGCAGCAATGCGGTTATCAGAGCCTTAAAGATAATTGTTTTTTTCATAAGAAATCCTCCCATTCATATAGTGTTGTGGTTTAGCCGTCCCAGCCGGGAGCGGAAGAAATATTGATCTCAACGGGATCGGATGAACCACCGGTACTCGAAAGAATTCCCTGCTTGGGCAGTTTTGAATCCTCAGGGATCTGGAATACAAAAGTCACTCTGTTCTTGAATCCGGGTTTTACTCCTTCTGCAGCTTCAAATGAAACCTCCGAATAAGAGAATTCTTCATCCTTGCCGTTAAGTGTCAATTTTATCCCGGACGTAACGTATCCGGTATTCATATTCCAGTTAATGGGAATAGCATCGCCATAGATAAGAAAGCTGACAGCATAAGCCTTTGTCGTGTCAGTATCCTTTTCGGATACGCGGACTACATCCTCAAGACAATAGGTAATATCTCCCTGCTGAAAATTCACATCCGCACGATAGCCTTTTGTACCGCATCCGGTCAGAACAAAAAGCAATAAAAGAAAAGACAGAATTACCGTAAAGCATTTTACATTCCTCATAAGCTTCTCCTATATGCTACTGTTTACAGAACAGGGCATACCTTCAGGCAATATCGTCAAAAGATGCATGCCCATGAATTAAATCTATCAAAAACGCAATTAAAAAAAGTGGCCTGTATGACCACTTTTTATATCGGTTACGCCGGTTTATCGGTCCGTTACTGCGCCGCAGCATCAAACACCCTGTCAGCGTTTGCAAGAATAAGTGCGAGCTCACCCACTAAAATATCTCTCGGACGATTGACACCCGTGAGGATACCTGTTTCTTCCGCAAAGTTCATTGCAACACGCATACCGGGATAATACCCGTTGTCATCCTTAATGCTCGACCAGTCCGCAACCATAACAGGATCGTGTGCCTTTACCGCCACATATACCGCAATGTCCCTGTCTACCGTTTGATCTTCGGCCCAGTTCCAGGGTATGAAATACTCATCGCACTCTTCCGGGATTCCCGTAGCAAAACCGTACACATAATCACTTTCATACCCGTAAAGATCAGTCAGCACGACACGAAGATCTCTCACTGTGGCGATTTCTTCACTCCGATCAAACATATCCGTATCATATTTTTCCCTCATATAAGCCACGGCATCCGCTATCCGTTCCTCATCGGACATATAAGCAGGGATCGCATTATCGGTAAAAGGAGTATATGTAACGGTCCGATAGATCTTCACACCCGCAAAGACAGTTAGCCCCACTGCCAGCGCGGCGCAAAGAGTATATGCCGCCATGCGCAGGCCCTGAGCTTTGGGGTTTGCCTGAAGAAGCGATCTTTTCACCTGCGAAACATCCGAAAAGCGTTCTTTGGGAGCAAAGCCGGTGCATTTTACGATGATCTTTTCGAGGGGACGATATACCTTGATGTTTTTGTTATCCCTGGTACTGCCGGTCAGAAGCCAGCGCAAAAGAATACCAAGGGAATAAATATCTGTCCTGGCATCAGTCTGTGAAAATCCGTACTGCTCCGGTGGAGCATAGGCGAGCGTTCCGAAAAACATAGTGTCTGTATCGCTGCCGCTGCGGTATATGCGGGCAATATCAAAGTCGATCAGCACTATGCTCCCATCCGGGCGGACAATGATATTCTGAGGCTTGATATCACGGTGGATGATAGGCGCTTCGCGGTGGTGCAGATATCCGAGAATGTCACAGAGCCGGACACAGATCTGTACGATCTCCTGCTCGGAAAGGCTATTTTCCGTCGCATACCTGCTCAGGGAGATGCCCTCTATATACTCTCTCAGTATTACCGTTACCGCATCGCTTTCATATGTGGCTATATGCTTCGGAAGGTCGTCGCGGTCAAGGCACATCAAAATCCCGCTGTTATCGGATATGCCCCATTTTGATCTTTCATAACACTTTGCTATGCACTTTTTTCCTTCTTTATCCTGCACGAGAAAAGTACATATCCCGTCATGATCCGACAGGCATTCCATAATATCATATTCCGAGACAAACTCTTCCGGGTAGTTTGAATCATCATATGAATCCAATAAGGTTTGCAACAGATCATCCCTTTTCATTGCGCTTGCCTCCCATCAGCGGAAGATTGTTATCAAACAATAACCGTTGCACCTCCATCACCGATTTCCGGTTGTGCAGACAGTAAGCAATGACGGCATCCCTTTTGACACGAGGATGCAAAGCGGTAACTCCGGCTATCTTCAAAAGCTGCTGTGTTTCATCGGTATCCATCTCAAATCCGAATGCAAGCTGAAGCACCGTATCACGGGACGGATTGCGCATTCCGGAAAAAAGCCTGTGTCCGAAAGAGGAATCAAGATCACTCCGCTTTATTATGCTTTCCGGCTTCTCATGTCTTTCCTGACATAAAAATGTTATGTATTCCGAAAATGCCGGCATTTCACACTCATCCGTCATTTTATCCAGATAATCTCCGACAGAGGCGGATTTAAAAAGACGTGCCCACAACTCCTGTGTTGATATCCTTTCCGATTTTTCCTCCATTGGATTCACCTCGCTTAATCAAATCATTATCCGGTTCACTTACCGCAATGCACGCCATCCGCATAGCTAATATTTTATTATATCAATTAGAGAAAAGAAAAAGGTGGCCTGGCTGACCACCTTATTAATTAACGGGTGAACAAGGGAACGGTTCCATCGTTCACTTCTGGAGTATCGTGTATATCTGCTCCATGAGCTTAATGTTGCCTTCAACGACAAGTGCGATGTTTTTCTTGGCACGGGAAAGGCCGTGGAACAGGTTCATGATCCTTGCGGTTTCGGCCTGGGTTTCGGACTCCTTATTCCTTAAGAATCCCTTCTCATCATAGTAAAAAGAATCATCAAGGAGCATCACAACCTTGTCGAATTCCTTTCCGGTGACGGATTCAGATTCGATGCGTGTCAGCGCTTCGCCGGGAAAACTCTCCATCCCGCTTATATCGATGCCCAGCCTGCGGTCCCAGATGAACATGTATCCTTCCTTTTCGTAGAAGCGGATAAGGTTCATCGCTTCATCCATGTCCGCACCATACACGACCGATACATTCGGATACTCCCTTTTGTACATCTTCGATGCGGAAAGGAAGGTGCGAAGGAATGTCGAAAGCTCGTTATTCATCCTGATCTTGTTGGTCAGCTTAAAGCCCGTGAAATCCTCACGCTTTTCAAAGACCACCGCACCGGTGCCGAGTCTTTCCTTTTCGGATACGCAGAGGGCATCGTCATAGGAAATGATGACAGGTGCATTCCACTTTACGGCGTATTCGCAGATCGTATCAAAAGCCCTCTCTCCCATGCCGTGGCCTTCATCTATAAATATGGCGGAATAATCCTTTTCCACAGGCGGGACGGTATTCTTTTCACAATAATAGAAATCTATCCTCTTAAGACGCTCATCAAGCTCGCGGAGTTCGCTTCTGTGCGATCCGAAATGAAAAAGACAGACCGGTGTCTTACGCGACATGCTCATTGCGATGTCGTACAGAAGGATCGTCTTTCCCGTTCCGGGAAGACCCGTGAAGCCCTGGAGCATGGCACCGGATGCAATGTTCTTAAGTATCTGCTTTTTAATGTCACGCTGCTGGAAGGTAAGGAAGTATTCCTGGCGCAGGAATCTTCCGGGATCGGTTATCGGTGAGATCAGATACCTGTCTTCCTTGAAAAGTTCCTCGATATCCCCGGTGTATATGCCGTCCTGACTGTCCAGGAGCACACCGAGCTCTTCGAATGTGCTTTCTATAAGCCTTCCGCTGTTTGAAAGCCTTACGAGCCTGTCGTGCCCGCTTATATAGGTGTAATAGTATACAGGCTTCCCCAGAGTTGAGAGATAGTATCTGTTCTGAATGAGCTGGCTTCGTATCGCTTCGTTCGATACGTTGCCGCTCTTGAGTTCGATGTTGACGATCTGGTCATCCGCGATGCGTATAAGATCGAATTCTTTTCCGAGCTTTTGCATCGTGTAAGAGTAATAGAATGTGAGCAGACAGGCATCGGAGCATACGGACTGCAGTCTTTCCGAAAAAAGTCTGAGCCCCTCCGTTTCCCATTCGCGGATCTTAATGTATCTTCCGCGCCCGGACATCTGCCTTTCAACCTTTGACATCAGCTCGGGATCATTTAACCTTGTAAGCGCATAGATGTTTATAGGTTTCATGATTACAGTATGAAACTAAAAGAAAGATAATTCAAACTCTTTTCATTTTCCGTAAAAGAGGAACGGTAAAACCGTTTAAAAAAATAGGTCCCGCGCATGTCCGCGGGACCTATCCCCCCATATTCAATGCCTGTGAAAGATATTATCTGTCAAGGCATTCGAACAACACATCGCCATCGATTCCGTCAAGCTCCGTATTGTCGCTCTCCCAGCCGAGCATTCCGCCCTCGGTCATATAGAATCTTCCGGTACCGTTATCGTAAATATCCTCGTCAGTATAATTTCCTTCATCATCGTATGTACGGTGATAATGAAGTGCATCGGTATATACAAGCTCGTCACCATACTCTCCGTAAGTAGCACCGGTGATAGCCCATACGGATTCATCGGAAGCACTGTTAGACCAGTTGACAACGATGGTGTAGCTGTCTTCGGACTCCTTGGTTATCTCGATAAGGCATCTTCCGAAATCGGGCTCGGTATATCTTCCGGTGAAATCAACAACGCCTTCTTCGCCGCTGTCATCAACGACATTGGGATTGGGATATGCTGAGAATGCATCATATGCAAAATCCTTAACATCCGAATCATAGATATAGCTGAATCTGCGGTCTACGGTATTCTCAGTACCTACGACAAACACGATATCGGTATTGTCATCGCCGGTATTATCAATAAATTCGATCGAAAGCTTCTCATACTCTTCGTCGGAAAGCTTCTCGGGAAACTCAATGGTCTTGAAAAGCTCCTGGTTCTCCCGGTCATAATAGAGCTCTGCCCTGTCCGCAAAAAGACAAACACACACATCGGTTTCGGTTCCGTCAAGGGTAAGGGTTCCGTAATCGTCAATGATGCCCCAGGTTCTCCAGTCTGCGCCGACAACTTCTCCGTCTGTTATATCACTTGCTCCGTTTCCGCATCCGCAGATACTGAGAACGCATGCGGCTCCGATCGCAAAAAGTTTTGTAAAAATCTTTATCTTCATAGTATTCTCCCTCAACCCTGTCCTTCTGCAGGAACAAGTCTTTCGCTTCCGCCGTTTCCGAAATAGATGATATCTTCCTCGCGCTCACCGGTGTAGCAGCCCTGCCAGTAATTGTTTCCGCCTTCAAAGAAAGAATATATGGGAGTGTATGAATCTTCACCGGGATACTCCTCAAGTTCGATAAGGATCACACCGCTGCGTTCGGAATCATCTCCGTAAAAACGGATATCATATGTTCCGTCCTGATAAATGCGGATAAACGCGATGTCATCATATAACTCGGGATTGTCGATATTCTGTTCCTGATAGACCCATTCTCCTGCAATGTCATTAAATCCGATCTCATCGGCAAGCTCGTTAGGGAATCTTGCAGGAAGATGGCCTACCTGATAATAGAGTTCCCGGTAAGTTTCATCAAACAGATCTCCTTCATCGGTTATGGTGAAAGTTGTCAATAACTCGCCGTCCGGATCATAAACATCAAAGCTGTTTTCGCTCTCGGCATAAAGGGTTCCCTCATCCACGGTTTCACCGTCCAGATCAACTGCATACCAGAAGAGTCCTTCGGTCACGAACCAGGTGTCATGACTCTTTCCGTAGATCCAGACACTCTCAGGGATATCAAAAACATGATCGGGAGAGACAATCTCTTCCTCTTCATCTTCGATCACATCTTCGTCCTCCACGGGTTCTTCCGTATCCTCTATTACCGGAATGGGAGGCTCTTCTGTGACCTCAGCCGTTCCTCCGCATGCCGAAAGTGATCCTATCATCATTCCGGCAAGAAGTATTGTGAGCAGTTTCTTTTTCATAATATTTTTCTCCTTAAAATTTTTATTCTGATATAAAAATTCTCCCCATAAAGAGTCTTCACATTCTGTGATTATAAAGACTCATATATGGGGAGAATACATCCTAAAAGTATAGTATTTACATCAGTGAAAGATCATACCAGATAACGTCTTATGTCTCCGCGCTTTTCAAGTTTGAGTTTTTCTTTTACGGAAGCGACAAGCTTCTTGGTATAAGGCATCGATATGTGGAGAATGTCGCAGATCTCACGATCGGAACGGAATTCAGCCATGAGCCTTGCCGTTTCGAGTTCTCTTTCGGTAAGGGGTTCGGGAATGGATGCGATGAGACTTTCATCAAGCTTGCCCTTGTTCTCGACATCGGAATAAAGCTCTATGTAGTGCTGGACTCTTGCGAACAGAACCTTGCCCGCCACAGGCTTTTTCAGGTAATCGACAACGTCCATCTCAAGACCCCTGCATTCGGATACTTCATCCGTCATGCCGGTAAGGAATACCACGGGGATCATCTTGAGCTTTTCACTTGCCTTGAGTCTGCCGAGCACTTCATATCCGTCCATCTCCCTCATCCCGATATCAAGAAGTATAAGGTTGGGAAGATTATCCGTTTTGTTCAGTTCCTCAAGCGCTTCGGCACCCGATGAAAACGTCACTACATCATATAACGCTTCAAGCTGGTTCTTCATCAGCAGGAGCATTACGTTGTCATCATCTATTACCATTATCTGTTTGCGGGTCATTTTGCGGAAAATTCCTCCTTATACCTTCTGACACCCTCTCTCACTCTGCCATATTCCGCAATGATAAGAGAATTAACCTCTTCTGAAAATGCATCGTCTCTCCTGCGCTCCACGCTTTCTGTAAGTCCGGCAAGAAGATAGGCACCGATTCCCTTAGCCACGGATTTGATCGAATGTATCAGAAGATAATAATCATCCGTAATAGGCCTTTCATTCAAACGCGCGATATTGGCATCGGCATATTCCTCAAACAGTTCCGCCTTCATAGCAAATTCGCTCGGATTTCCGGCACAGTATTCAAGTGCAAGCTTTAAGTCTATGCCGAACGGGATAAGAAAGCTCTGACCCGATTCCAGTTTCTCCGGTACAAGCTCCGGTTCATCTACGGAATCGATCTCAACGATCTTGTCGGGAATGAATTCTTTTACGGTATTAAGGAACTTGGAAAGGCTGACGGGCTTTGCCAAAAATCCGCTGAATCCCAGGGACATCAGCTTCTCTTCTACACCGTTCATTATGTCTCCGGTAAGTGCCACAACCGGAGTATCAAAATCGGGATATTCTTCCTTTATCCTGGCGAGTGTCTGCATTCCGTCCATATGAGGCATACGTATATCCATGACCACAAGATCATATTTCTTGATGTCGATCATCTCAATGGCTTCATATCCGCTCTCAACATCGTCAAGCTGGATCAGTGCAGGCTGTGTAAATTCACGTATGACTTTTCTGTTATAGGCATTGTCATCAACGACAAGGATATGCGCATCGGGTGCAACAAACTGCTTGGACTTCCTTATCTCGGGAGGCATCTTTTTTTCGTCGGCATGCACATCTATGACAGACACTTCCTTCTGGGGAATCCTTACGGTAAATATACTTCCTTTTCCGAGGACACTGTCGCACTTGATCGTTCCGTCTATTGCTTCGACAAGGTCTTTTACGATGGCCAGTCCGAGTCCGCTTCCGCTCGTCTCCTTGTAGACCTCTTCTACACCGCGCTCATAAGGGCTGAAGATGTCATCGATATAATCGGGAGCAATGCCGATCCCGGTATCCTCTACGATGATCTCAAGCATATCATCCCGCTTTACGGAAAGGGTTATGTTTCCTTTTTTCGTATACTTGACCGCATTGCTGATAAGGTTATCCATTATCTTGCGGATCACGCCTTCATCACCGTTTAAATACTCGGGGATATCGTCTTCGATCTCATAGATAAAGCCGAGTCCCGCCTTTGCGGCATTCAGCTTCCATACCCTTGCCGTCTCATCAAATACTCTGCGTGTGTTCCAGGGCTGTGTCAGGATCGCCACTCTTCCCGCTTCGATCCTGGAAATATAGAGCATGTCATCTATCATGGAAAGAAGGATCTGTCCGGATATATTACTGTCATTGACCCATTCCCTTATACGCTCGGATGAGGTGTTGTTTACTATCAGTTCATTCATTGCAAGGATCGTATTAAGCGGAGTCCTGACATCATGGCTCATCTTGGCAATGAAATCACTCTTTGCCCTGTTGGCCTCATCGGCTGCCTTTATCGCTTCGTTCAGCTGCAGCTGTTTTTTCCTGTAGACACGTATCTGGAAATACATGGTCACCGCAAGCGAAATGGCTACCAGCGTCATATCCATGATGACGCATGTCATGTAGAATCTCTCATCATTGTTAAGGGTCACGGGATGGTAAAACGAATACAGGATCAGCGAAATATACCACGCCAGCTCGATCAGTATCAGTACCACCATGGAAATGCCGTCCAGCAAAAAGGCCGTGAAAACTACGCCGAAGATAAAGAACGAAGGTATGCCGCCGTGGTATCCTCCCTGAAGAAAATAAAGGAATGTGAAAAGACCCATGAAGATCAGAAATACGGTAAGGATCATGGCCCTTTTGTAATTTCCGGTCTTATGGCAGTAATACATGAGCATCACCGAAGCGAGTGCGCCGGCGATATCCGGGAATACGGCACTCGATAAGCGGATACCGTTAACGATCGCCGTTATTATGCTTACAACTATACCGCAGACCGCAAGTATGTTGAATGCAACAACCTGGATCTCACTGTCGGTGGCAAAAATGACGGATATCAGTTTGCCGAATTTACTATTCTTTGTTTCCATATTCCGTTCCGTTCGTGAATATACATAGGAGCTACCATATTATATCTGTGTGCCGCATGAACTGCATACATACGAAAAGTATACATTTAAAACGGAATAAATCATATGATTTTTACATACATTCCGATTACATTTCTGTGATACAGTTTATCTGTGCACAAAAGGAGGCAGGCTATGATCGAGATACTACTTATCGAAGACGATCCGGATATCGCGGACAATCTTCAGGAATACCTGCAGAATGCGGGCGGCGGCGAGTGGCGAATTCATATTTCCGACAACGGTCGCGACGGTCTGGAACTGGCAGCGCAAACTCTGTACTCCCTCATACTGCTCGATATAGGTCTGCCGGAAAGGGACGGATTTGAAGTATGCAAAAGCTTAAGGCGGCGCGGCATACAGACTCCCGTGATCTTCGTTACCGCAAGATATTCCGAGGAAGACGTTCTTAAGGGATACGAATGCGGCGGAGACGATTACATCGTAAAGCCCTTCTCCATGGCACAGCTTGCCGCCAAGATCAAAGTGTTTCTCAAAAGATACGGCGACAGCAGACCGGAAACAGTCACATATCTCGATCTTACCGCCGACAGAAACAAACGAAAACTGTATCTGGGTAATAAAGAGATAGATCTGCAGCCCAGGGAATTCGACGTTCTCCTTTACCTTATGGAGCATCCCGACAGACTTGTGTCGAAGGACGAGCTCCTCGCCCGCGTCTGGGGTTCGGAAAGTGACGCGGTTCCCCGCAATCTCGATAACCCGATCAAGAACATACGAAAAGAAACAGAAAACTCCGAAGCGATGATAGTCACTCTGCGTGGCTACGGTTACAGACTGGAGACCAAAAAATGACAAAGAAAAAACTGATAAAAAGAAATATAAAAGAAGAACCGAAGATCATTCTTTTCACTGCGATCATATGCGCGGTGCTCTGTCTCATATACATTCCCATTGCCAAAGCCACGGTCCTTGCATATCTCTATTCATATGAGCCGCATGATTATACCAGGCAGTATATGAGACAGTATCTGGAGCGTTATGAAAGCATACTGGACGGAACTGCCGTAGATCCCACATCGCCATTTTTTGACTCTGCCGAGGATGTAGTCAACCTGTTATACAGCACGATCAATGACAAGAGCGCGCCCTCGGGAGGCATGATAGAACTCCCCGGATCATCGGCACTTTCCTTCCCACTGTTCAGGTACGGAGGCGCGGTATGGATCGCGGACAGGGAAAGCGGTGAACTTATCACAAGAGGTGATCTGCTGGTCCTGCATGAAGGAAATAAAAGACTCCTCTGTGACATCAGGACAACTTTTTCGGATGAAGAGTGTTCAAGGATCAGTTCATACTATTACAAAATAATAAATCCGGTTTTTTACGTCGATGACGTAATAGGTTTCAATTACAACTATCCGAATGTGGAAAAGTATGTTTGCAGGGACGGCATAATTTATCCTCTTGTCATCACTTTTACCGAAGAAGACGGGGAAAAGGTAAGTTTCATTTCGGATAAGCCGTTTGAATATGATCAGTCAGAAGTTACGGAAAGCTCCGAATGCATATTTGAGGATGATATGATCGACCCGCTCGATCCGTGGTACGAGCTTGCGAAACAATTATCCGATCAAAGCTATGACAAATACCTGTCCGATCCGGAGCACAGGCAGTATCCGAGCGATTATACGGCAAGCGTAAAGGGTGCTCATAAAACATATATCATCAGAACCTCGATGGAAACTACGGACAGAAATATTCTGTGCTATACAGAGATCATCGATTATACGGGCATATTAATGATCTTACGCGTAGCCGGCTGCCTGGTCATCACTTTGATCTGCGCCGTGATTGCACTTATCCTCTGCCTGAAGGCAAGACGCAAGAGACAAAAAGGCGAATACGAAAGAAGCGTGACCAACGCTCTTGCACACAATTACAAATCTTCCCTCATGATCGTAAGAAGCTGCGCCGAGAACCTGATAGCCGGCGTATCCGAGGAAAAGAAGACACAGTATGAAAAGAAGATCATGTCCGAGACAGACCGTATGAATGAAAGCACCGAGAAGATCCTTTCTTTCTACCGTACGGGAGCGGCAGGCTATGAACCGGCATCCGATCAGATAGACGCATCCGCAGTCTGCAGGGAGCTGATCGGCAAATACGAAAACGTCACGGACAGTAAAAGCATCAAATGGGAGCTGGACGACAAAGAGAAGTTTTCCTTTGAGGGGGATAAGCTGCTCTTTACGATGGCAATGGATAATCTCATCGGAAATGCGGCCAAATATACTCTTTCCGCTTCCGTCATAACCATCAGGACCTGCGTAAACGGGCTGACTCTTGAAAACAGCTGGACCCCCGTTGATAAGTTCATCAAAAAGCCTAAGCGTTTCTTTGAAGCATTCGTCACGGGTGACGACACCCCGGGAAGGTCAAATTCCGGCCTCGGCCTGAGCGTGGCCAAGGATCTCCTTGAGAGAATGGGCCTTAAGATAAGCGCCCGTGCGGATTCCGCCAAGGTTTCCTTTGACATCAAAAAGAAATAAAAAAATTTCACGAAATAATGTGACTTTACGATCCCGGCCTCCGTCATATATGGCGGAGGGGTAATAAACCCAAGCAGATCAGCCTATTTAAGGTTTATATATGCGGAGGACGAGATCATGAAAAGAAAAACTTTATCCAAAAGCTTAAGATCGTACATCAGCCTGGTGATCGCAGGCATGCTGCTCCTTTCGGCATGCGGCAGGACCGCAGATATTCCGGACGATGAAGACAAGCCTGATACCGTTATCACCGAAGAAGATATCAGGGACAGGATCGAAGATGTCGGAAAGGATTATGACGGGCTGGAGGATGACGATGGAAAATTCACCCTTTTCGGCGGAACGACCAACGGCGGAATGGTAATGTATGAGGCGGCAACAGTGTGTGATGCGGAAGAAGCCGTCTCATCACCGTCTGTCAGCATTCCCACAGAGCCCGTGATCATTGACGGGGACTGGAATACGGAAGGCTACAATCAGATCACCGAAGCGGGCTTTATCACTACAGGTACCAACAGATTCTCCACCTTCGGAGCGGATGTCGATACCGCAACCTATTCCAACTTCAGACGCACCGTTTACGAAGCTTATGAATGGAAGGACGAAGGATACAGCATGGGCGGACTCGACAGGGAAGCCCTCAGGGTTGAGGAAATGATCAATTACTTCGAGTATTCCTATCCCGAAGCAAAGAACGGTGAGAAATTCTCCGTAAGCCAGACTATAGTTCCCTGCCCCTGGAATGAAGATACCCTTCTTTACAGAGTGGGAGTAAGAGCCGAGAAGGTCGATATTTCCGGCGGCTCCAACATAGTTTTCCTCGTAGATACTTCAGGTTCAATGTTCTGGAACAACGGTCTTCCTCTTGCTCAGGAAGCTCTCAAGATCCTCCAGAAGAATCTTACCGAAAACGACCGCATCTCGATCGTCACCTACGCAGGCGACGCATCTGTAAGAGCTGAAGGGCTTTCAGGAGACCAGCACTCTGAGATCAAGAAGATCATCAACTCCCTCGAAGCAGGCGGCGGAACAAACGGAGAAGGCGGAATTCTCAAGGCATATGAGATTGCAGAGAAATATTTCATTGAGGGCGGAAATAACCGTGTCATCCTTTGCACCGACGGTGATTTCAACCTCGGAACTTCTTCAGAAGCAGGACTTATCGAACTGATCGAAGAAAAGAAAGAAACCGGTGTATTCCTTTCCTGTCTCGGATTCGGAACCGGAAATTATAAAGACGACAAGATGGAAGCCCTTGCGGATCACGGAAACGGAAATTATTTCTACATCGACTGCACCGCAGAAGCAGAGAAGGCTCTTGAGAATGAGATCTGGTCAACTCTTTACACCGTAGCCAAGGACACCAAGTTCCAGGTTGAGTTCAACCCCAATACCGTAGCAGCTTACAGGATCATCGGATACGAAAACCGTCAGATGGCAGCGGAGGATTTCGCTGATGATGCCAAGGACGGCGGCGAGGTCGGATCCGGTCAGACCGTTACCATCCTCTATGAGATAGTTCCCGCAGGTTCTAATATGGACCTTCCTACCGTAGAATCCAGATACGGAGACGATGAAGCAACACTCATCACAAGTGACGACGAATACTGCGTACTCAACATCAGATACAAAGAGCCCGACGGAAACGAGAGCAAGCTTGTAACTTATCCCGTTACCACCGAAATGTTCACGGAAGAGATGGACTATGACACTTCATGGGCCGCAGGAGTCGCACAGGTCGGAATGCTCTACAGAGGATCCGATTACGCAGGCACCTCAGATTACGAGGATATCATCGAAAGACTTTCGAAGGATCCCGCAGTCATGACAGACGATTACAAGGCACAGTTCCTTTACATCGTAGGAATGCTTGAAGAGATGGAATAATCCACAGAATCTGCAAATTCAAGAAAATATGAAAGCGGAACGAACT
>JAEEQL010000063.1 GCA_016285265.1 Lachnospiraceae bacterium | reverse complement strand
AAGCCCGATCCGGCATTTTATAAGACTCTTTGCGATAAATATTCCCTTAATCCCGAGGAGTGCGTATTTTTCGACGATCTTGAGAAAAATATAAAAGCCGCAAAAGACTGCGGCTTCAATGCGTTCGTATTTACGGATCCGGATAAGGCAAATGAGGACTTAAGGAGTCTCGGAGTCATTGTCTGAAGCATTCTCCGAAGCTTCTTTTGCTTCTTTTTCACCCGGGATCTCGGGAACGCTGGCGATGGTCTTCTTACCGGTTGCCTGCGTGTAGATCCATATTCCGAGATATGCACATACCGGCACGGCTACGGTCACAAAGAGGCACAGGGCGAAAAGCTTTGAAGCGTTTTCGGGCCATACGATCGCAACGACGAGTGTTCCGATATACATCATCACGAGAAGGATGACGATCATAAGAGCGCATATTCTTTTGGGAGTCCATTTCTTTTCCATAGAATGTATAATAACCCAAAACTTCGGATAATGAAACAAAAAGAACAAAATGAGCGATACTATTCTGGAATATCTTGAAAAATTCGGTGATAAGCCTTTTGAAAGACTTCCCTTCGGAGAGGTTGATGCTCTTATCCTTGCGCAGTTTGCGTATCTTAAATTCGACGGTCTCGTTCCGGGGCCGGACGAAAGCGATTCATTTATTCCCATCAAGTCACTGAAAAAGAATAAGGATTTTGCGAAGCTTTTCTCCGATACCAGATACGAGAAGGTAAACAGGGAGCTTTTCACCCGTATGGTCGCGGGAAAGAGATTCGGAACTCTTTCCATGACCCACTATGTAAATATCGTCGACAAAGAGCGGGACATCCAGTTTTCCGCGATAACCTTCAGGCTTTACGGAGGATGCGGCTTTGTCGCATTCAGGGGGACCGACGAGAACATGGTCGGCTGGAAGGAGGATTTCAACCTTTCCATCATGGACAGGATCCCCGGTGAAAAAGAGGCAGTAGGATACCTGAAAAGGGCTTCGGGGCTGATTTCCGGTGATTTTTATGTCGGCGGGCACTCAAAAGGCGGACTTTTGTCCGTATATGCATCGTCATTAGTGCCAGAATCGATAAAAAAGCGTATAATAAACGTGTATTCTTTTGACGGCCCGGCCGTCAGGGAAGAGTACAGAAATAAGATAGGATATGAGAGCATCAGGTCAAGGATCGTTAAACGGGTACCCCAGAGCTCTCTCGTCGGTATGCTCTTTGAGACCGACGATATCTATGAGGTCATAAAAAGCACCGGCATAGGTGTGGGCCAGCACGATCCCTATACATGGGTCGTAAAGGATATAGATCTCGAACATTTAAAGAGCCTGAAAAAGAGTGCGGTGATAGTGAGCGGTGCACTCAGGCAGTGGCTTTCCACAATGGATATGAAGGACCGTGAGAGGTTTATAGACATCGTATTCGGAGTGGCGGATGCCTGCGACTGCAGCGACCTGGTATCGATGGGACTTGCTCCCGTTAAAAGTTTGCGCCAGATGCTGGACGGATATGAGGGGATGGATTCGGGTGAGAAGGAATTCTTCAGGACGGTCATCAATTCTCTCATAAAGGATACCGGAAAGCAGACCAGGAGCGAAGTACACGCCGAATGGAACGAATTTGTCGAAAGCGTCGACAAATGGATAGAGACCAAACAGAAGAAACTCGGAATGACAGAAGCTCGTAACCGGAGGAGTGCGGAAAATGGAACGGATAGCTGAAGAGGTTCTGGAACAGCTGCAAACGCATGACGTATTCTCGTTCGAGATAGCGGGACACACCATAGGTGTTGCCGAATCCGTTGTCGTGAGCTGGATAGTGCTTGGCATTGTTCTGATACTCTGCCTCATACTCACAGCCGGCATGAAAGTAAAGAACATTTCGAGAAGACAGGCGCTTGCCGAGTGGCTTGTCGTTAAGGGCGAAGAACTTGTGGGCTCCATGGTAGGCGAAGAGGGTCATGAATATGTTTCCTATCTTCTGACGGTACTGATCTTCATCGGACTGTCCAACCTGATCGGACTGTTCGGCTTCAAACCGCCCACCAAGGATCTGAACGTAACCGCCGCACTTGCGCTCATGAGCATTGTCATAGTCCAGGTCGCAGCGATAAGGAAAAAGCATCTCGGCGGATGGCTGAAAGGATTCACACAGCCGGTCGCGCTGGTCACTCCGATCAACATCCTCGAACTCGGTATCAAACCGCTTTCGCTGTGCATGCGACTTTTCGGTAACGTACTCGGTGCATTCGTCATCATGGAACTTCTGAAGTGCGTCGTGCCCGCGGTCATCCCTGCGGTATTTTCACTGTACTTCGATATCTTTGACGGACTCCTTCAGGCATATGTTTTCGTATTCCTGACGGGAATGTATATAAAAGAAGCTCTGGAATAAAATTCAAGGTTTATCCAAGGAGGAAAGAAAAATGGTAGCAATTGGAGCAAGCATTGCGGCACTCGGATGCCTCGGAGCGGGAATCAGTCTCGGAATCGCGACCGCCAAAGCATGTGATGCATGCGCAAGACAGCCCGAAGCGGATTCAAAGATCATGAAGCTTCTCATACTCGGAGGAGCACTTGCGGAGGCAACCGCGATCTATGCATTCGTTGTGGGAGTTATGATCATTCTCTTTTTGGGCTGATAACGAGGGGTAAAAAATGCTCAGGATAGATATCAATCTGGTATTTACCATCATAAATGTTCTTCTTCTCTTTGCAGTAGTGAAGATCTTCCTTATCAAACCTGTGCACAGGATACTTGATAAGAGAAGACAGGAGGTCGAGGACAAGTATGCCGAGGCCGACAAGGTGAATGAAGAAGCGCTTGCCGTCAAGCAGAAATACGACGAATCCATCAGGGACATTGAAAGCGAGAAGGAGCGTCGTTTTACCGAAGCGCGCAATCAGGCTTCCGGTGAATATGACAGACTGATGGAGCAGGCGAAGAAGGAATCGGACAAGATCATCGCCCAGGCCAGAAGGGAAGCCGAAGAGGAAAGACAGCTCAGGCTCCGCAAGGCCAATCAGGAGATCACCGATATGGTAGCCAAGGCTGCCGAAAGGATCGTTACTGCCGATCAGAGCGAAGAAATGGATAAACAGCTTTACGACAGATTCCTTGAGCAGGCTAAGTAAGGGGGATAAAGGGTATGAGTAAAAAACCCGGATTTCAGGTCGTCCTGTATTATGTGACCGCCCCCACTGAAGAGCAGCTGCAGGGAATCTGGAATTTTGTTCTCGGAAAATATGTTAATGATGACCGCAGTGCGGAAGATATCGATTTCTCCGTAGAGTGTGATGAATCGCTGGGCGGAGGATTCATTCTTAAGTGCGGTAATGAAGTATATAACTGGAGTACGAGAGGAAGACTCGGCCAGTTCAACGAAAAGCTCCAGGCAATCAGAAAGAACGTCGGAGCGGATGAAGACGTTATCTCCATTCTCAGGACAACGACCGAAGAGTTCAGGCTTGCCGCACGCTTCAGAAGATCCGGATATGTCACCTCAGCAGGTGACGGCATCGCAAGGGTAAAGGGACTCGAGCGCGCGGAATACGGAGAGATCCTGATCTTTTCCAGCGGTATCAAGGGAATGGTACAGGATATAAGAAAAGAAGACTGCGGCGTCATTCTTTTCGGCAAGGACAGTGAGATAAGGGTATGGGACGAGGTTGCCCGTACCGGCATGAGGGCGGGTGTGCCCGTCGGTGATGCACTCGTCGGAAGAGTTCTCAATGCGCTCGGAGAACCCATAGACGGAGGAAGGCCTTTTGAAGCGGAAGGATACAGACCGATCGAAAGTCCCGCTCCCTCCATTACATCCAGACAGCCCGTTGATACGCCCCTCGAGACAGGTATTCTTTCCATCGATTCGATGTTCCCCATCGGACGCGGACAAAGAGAGCTTATCATCGGCGACAGACAGACCGGAAAAACCTCCATTGCTCTTGATACGATCATCAATCAGAAGGGCAAGGGAGTTAAGTGCGTATATGTTGCGATAGGTCAGAAAGCCTCCACCATAGCAAAGCTTGTCAATACTCTCAGGAACGCGGGCGCTATGGATTACACGATAGTTGTTTCATCGACCGCATCGGATCCGGCGCCTCTTCAGTATATTGCGCCATATTCCGGAACCTCGATCGCTGAGTATTTCATGAACAAGGGCGAGGACGTGCTCATCGTTTACGACGACCTTTCCAAGCATGCGGTTGCTTACAGGGCGCTTTCGCTTCTGCTTGAAAGAAGCCCCGGAAGAGAAGCCTATCCAGGAGACGTATTCTACCTTCATTCAAGACTTCTTGAAAGAAGTGCGAGACTTTCGGATGAACTCGGCGGCGGATCCATCACCGCACTTCCCATAATCGAGACACAGGCGGGAGATGTTTCGGCTTATATTCCCACCAACGTCATCTCCATAACCGACGGACAGATATATCTTGAGAGCGATCTGTTCTTCCTCGGCTTCAGACCCGCGGTAAATGTCGGACTATCCGTATCGAGAGTCGGCGGTGCCGCACAGACCAAGGCGATGAAGAAGGCTGCGGGTTCCGTCAGAATAGACCTTGCGCAGTACAGGGAGATGGAGGTCTTCACACAGTTTTCATCCGATCTCGACGATGCGACCAAGAACCAGCTCCGTCACGGAAGACTTCTGATGGAGCTTTTGAAGCAGCCCATCGGTCATCCGAGATCCATGACGGATCAGGTCATCACTCTTACCGTGGTCAACTCGGGAGTGATAGATACCGTACCCGTGGAGAAGGCAATGGAGTTCATTACCGGGTATCTCGAAAAGGTACATGCAGAGGAACAGACCATAGTTCACGATGTCGAACTCGGCGGTGTCCTCAATGATGATGAGAAATATTTCCTTGTACAGAAAGCACAGCAGCAGTTAACGGAGTTTATGAGCATCAGGGAATGATATGGCGGGATTAAGAGAAATCTCGGGACGCATCAGAAGCGTGCGGGATACCATGAAAATCACAAATGCCATGTATATGATCTCAT
This sequence comes from Lachnospiraceae bacterium, assembly GCA_016285265.1. Taxonomy (GTDB): domain Bacteria; phylum Bacillota; class Clostridia; order Lachnospirales; family Lachnospiraceae; genus AC2028. Next base: position 10,069 of record JAEEQL010000063.1, on the reverse strand, counting down.
CGACCAAGCTTCGCAAGGCGAAGAAGGATGCTGAGCTCAACGATCCGTATTTTGATGCACTGCAGGAAATGCTCCTTACGATAATGAATGCTTCGGAGCATGTTAAGCACCGTTTTACGGATGCCCGCCGGGAGAAGAAGGGTAAGGACCGTACACATGCGGTCATAGTCGTTACCGCGGACAAGGGACTGTGCGGTGCATATAACCACAATGTGCTGAAGCTTACGGAGAGCAGGTTTTCGGACAGCGAAGAAAAGGTTGTGCTCTATGTCGTCGGTGAAGCCGGAAGACAGTATTTTGCAAGCAAGAAGGTTCATCTCGAGGGACAGTTCAAATATACCGCGCAGAACCCGACACTTAGCAGGGCGCGAGTCATATGCGATACGATGCTGAAGGAATTTAATTCCGGAAATGTGGATGACGTATCGATAGTCTATACCACGATGAAAGACCAGCTGACGAGTGAAGCAAGGGTAATGCACCTTCTTCCGCTGGTCAGGAACGAAGTGGATGACAGAAGGGATGTAAACCTTGGCAGCGAGGAACTGAAATTCGTTCCTTCTGCATCGGAGGTTATGGATATAATCGTTCCCGATGTTCTTACCGGATATATCTATTGCGCACTTGTCGATTCGTACTGTGCGGAACAGAATGACCGGATGCTCGCGATGGATGCCGCGGACAGAAACGGCAGTGAGATGATAAGAAATCTCGGGATCGAATACAACCGTGAAAGACAGGCGATGATCACACAGGAGATCACGGAAGTTGCAGCCGGTGCGAAGGCCCAGAAGGCCGCCAAAGCACGAAGGAATAAAGCGGATGAGAAACATAACTAACAAAGGAACGGGAGTAATCGTGCAGGTCATGGGACCTGTTGTTGACGTTGAATTTTCCCCGGACGTAAAGCCTTTCATAAAGGATGCGCTCACTGTAAAAGCTGACGGTGAAACAAGAGTCATGGAGGTTGCACAGCTCCTCGATGACAACACCGTAAGATGCATCATGCTCTCGCCTTCGGAAGGCCTTTCCAAGCATATGGAGGTTGAGGCTACGGGAGGTCCCATTTCGGTACCTGTAGGAGATCTTACTCTCGGAAGACTTTTCAATGTCTTCGGTCATACGCTTGACGGCAAGGGCGAACTTGAAAATACTGAGAAGTGGTCCATACACAGGGATGCTCCTTCCTTTGAACACCAGAGTCCCGTTGTCGAGATACTTGAAACGGGTATCAAGGTCATCGATCTGCTCGCACCTTATTCCAAGGGCGGTAAGGTCGGACTTTTCGGAGGAGCGGGTGTCGGAAAGACCGTTCTCATACAGGAGCTAATCACAAATGTAGCTACCGAGCACGGAGGATATTCGATCTTTACCGGTGTCGGAGAAAGATCGAGGGAAGGTAACGATCTCTGGAGAGAGATGGATGAATCCGGAGTTCTCGGAAGAACCGCTCTTGTATTCGGACAGATGAACGAGCCGCCCGGGGCAAGAATGAGAGTTGCCGAGACCGGTCTTACAATGGCAGAGTATTTCAGGGACGTTAAGCACAAGGACGTTCTTCTTTTCATAGATAACATATTCAGATTCGTTCAGGCCGGAAGTGAGGTTTCCGCACTGCTCGGACGCATGCCCTCCGCGGTAGGCTACCAGCCCACACTTGCAACGGAGCTCGGCGAGCTTCAGGAAAGGATCGCCTCAACAAGGGGCGGCAGTATCACCTCGGTCCAGGCCGTATATGTTCCCGCTGACGATCTTACCGATCCGGCACCTGCGACCACCTTCGCTCATCTCGATGCAACTACGGTTCTTTCGAGAAAGATCGTAGAGCAGGGTATATACCCGGCGGTCGATCCTCTTGAATCGACCTCTAGAATCCTTGAAGCGGATGTTGTCGGTGAGGAGCATTACAGTACCGCAAGAAGCGTGCAGGCTACCCTTCAGAATTACAGGGAGCTTCAGGATATCATCGCGATACTCGGAATGGATGAGCTTTCGGAGGATGATAAGCTCACGGTTTACAGGGCGCGTAAGATACAGAAATTCCTTTCACAGCCCTTCCATGTCGCGGAAAACTTCACGGGTGTAAAGGGCGTGTATGTACCTCTTTCCGAAACCATCAGGGGATTTAAAGCGATCCTTCAGGGAAAGATGGATGAATATCCCGAGAATGCGTTCTTCAATGTCGGAACGATCGATGATGTGATCAAAAAGGCGGAGACTCTCTGATATGGGTGATTCATTTCGTCTGAAAATCTTAGCGGCCGACAAGACCTTTTTTGACGGGGATGCGATCTCACTCAACATCCCCGCTTTTGACGGTTCGTATCAGATACTTGCCCATCATGAGCCCGTTGTCATGGCACTTAAGGAAGGCGTTCTCAGATTCAGGTTTGTGAATGAAGAGGGAAATGAGGTCGTAAAGACAGGTGTTAACGGACTCGGACTTGTCAATATCCGGAAAGATGTTGTGATGGTGCTTGTCGATTCGATAGAAGCCCCCGAAGACATCGACAGGGCAAGGGCGGAACGCGCGCTCAAAAGAGCGATGGAACAGCTCAGACAGGACCAGAGCATTCAGGAGTATGAGCAGAGCAAGGCTTCCATGGCAAGAGCCATGCTCAGGCTTTCCGAAGCGGGTAATCCATATGACGGCTTCGGAGATAAATGACGGAGATAGTAAAAGATGGCACTTCGAAAAAATGAATCGTTGGAAGATTATCTCGAATGTATCCTTATCCTCGGCGATAAAAAGCCTGTCGTAAGAGGAGTCGATATTGCGGCTGAAATGGGATTCAAAAAGTCTTCCGTAAGCGTCGCGATGAAGAACCTCCGCGAAAAGGAATACATCACCGTTTCCGAGGAAGGATATATCTCGCTTACGGATTCCGGAAGACAGATCGCAGAGATGATCTACGAAAGACACAGGCTTCTTACGGACTGGTTCGTCAAGATCGGTATCGACCCGAAAACGGCGGCGGACGATGCCTGCAGGCTGGAACATGATATATCGCAGGAAAGTTTTGAAGCGATAAAAAAATATATAATGTCACATCCCTCGGACTGACGGATGAATGACAATAACTGAGGGAGAAAAAGTAAAGTGAAGATTACGGCAATTGTTTTATTTGTGATAATGTATGTGCTCATGATCGCATTTCCCAAGAGGAGATCGATCACCGCACTTTCAACCGCAGCGATATTTGTTATACTGTCACTGCTTCCTATAGGTGATATGAAGATACTCGCCATTTCCGACATTCCCAAAGCGGTAAACTGGAATGTCATCCTGATGATCTCGGGAACCATGATCATCGTTGATTACTTCATCGAATCCAAGATGCCCAATGTCATTGCGGAATCGCTTCTCAGGATCGCACCCAACATCTTATGGGTAACGGTCCTTATGTCCGTATTCTCCGGACTGATCTCCGCATTCATTGATAATGTTGCAACCGTACTCATGGTAGCTCCCGTTGCGATGGTCATATGCAAGAAGCTGAACGTATCGCCGGTCGGAATGATCATCTGTATCGCGGTTTCATCCAACCTTCAGGGTGCGGCAACACTTGTCGGTGATACGACTTCCATAATGCTTGCCGGTGCGGCTAATATGAACTTTGCCGATTTCTTCGTTATGCACGGCAAGCCCGGAATGTTCTTTGCGACCGAGCTCGGAGCATTCTTTACCATCCCCATTATGATGTTCATGTTCAGGAAGGAGAAGGCTCCCGTTTCATCCGAAGAGCGTACCAAGGTTAAGGATCTGTTCCCTTCATTTATGATGATCGGATACGTTCTTGCACTCATCATCGCATCATTCATTCCGAACACTCCCGATCTTATCAACGGCTATATCTGTATTACCGGTGCCGTTATCACCGTTATCGGCGAGCTTCTTATCCACAGGGATACCGTCGGTCTTAAGCACTCCTTCAAGAACCTCGATATCGATATGGTACTCCTTTTGATCGGACTGTTCAGCGTTATCGGAGGCATCACGAATGTCGGTGTCATCGACGATCTTGCGGGACTCATCGCAGGTGCCGGAGGAAGCAACAAATTCCTTCTTTTTACGATAGTTGTATGGGGATCTGTTGCAATTTCCGCATTTATTGATAATATACCTTATGTTGCCACCATGCTTCCCATACTCGGAAGCGTTGCCGCAACACTAGGAGTCGAACCTTATTTCCTCTACTTCGGACTTCTCGTAGGTGCGACCCTCGGAGGAAACCTTACTCCCATCGGAGCATCCGCCAATATCGCAGGAGTCGGTATGCTGAGGAAAGCGGGATACGAGGTCGGCTTCGGAGATTTCATGAAGATAGGTGTTCCCTTTACCCTTACCGCGGTAATGACCGGATACCTCTTCGTATGGTTCATCTGGGCCTGACATTTAGCAGTTTATAAGTATTATTTCCAAGGAGATCTTTGAAAACATGAGTTCAGAATCTATTGAAGCACAGATAAACCGTCGCCGCACGTTTGCGATCATCTCGCATCCCGATGCCGGTAAGACGACCCTCACCGAGAAATTCCTTCTCTACGGAGGAGCGATAAATCTTGCGGGTTCCGTAAAGGGTAAAGCTACCGCAAGACACGCGGTTTCCGACTGGATGGAGATAGAAAAGCAGCGTGGTATTTCCGTTACTTCATCCGTTCTCCAGTTCGAATATGACGGCTACTGCATCAATATTCTCGATACTCCGGGTCACCAGGATTTCTCCGAGGATACCTACAGAACTCTTATGGCTGCCGATTCCGCAGTCATGGTAATAGACGGATCAAAGGGCGTTGAGGCACAGACAAGAAAGCTTTTCAAAGTCTGTGTAATGCGCCATATTCCCATTTTCACATTCATTAATAAGCTGGACCGCGATGCGATGGACACCTTCGACCTTCTCGACGATATCGAGAAGGAACTTGGCATAGCCACATGCCCGGTAAACTGGCCCATCGGTTCCGGTAAAAGCTTTCAGGGCGTATATGACAGAGAGAGCAAGTCTGTCATAAAATATTCCGATACCGAAAAGGGTACAAAGGAAGGCAATGCCGAGGTTGTATCCGTATCCGATGAATCCGCGATGAGAGCACTGATCGGTGACGATGCATCCGATAAGCTTCTCGGTGAGATGGAGCTTTTGGACGGAGCCGGAGCAGACTTCGATCTTGATGCGGTGAGAGCGGGAGAGCTTACCCCCGTATGCTTCGGATCGGCTCTTACCAATTTCGGTGTTGAGATATTCCTGAAGCATTTCCTCAATATGACCACACCTCCCCTTTCGAGAAGTGCGGAGAACGGCGCGGGAGAAAGGATCGAGATAGATCCCGTTAAGAATGATTTCTCGGCATTTGTTTTCAAGATCCAGGCAAACATGAACAAGGCTCACCGCGACAGGGTTGCATTCATGCGTATCGTATCCGGAAGGTTCGATGCCGAAAAGGAAGTAAAGCATCCCGCCAGCGGCAAGACCATGAGGCTTTCACAGCCCCAGCAGATCATGGCGGATGAAAGAAAGATCCTTACCGAGGCTTACGGCGGAGATATCATAGGTGTCTTTGATCCCGGAATCTTCTCGATCGGCGATACCGTATGTGCTCCTTCAATGAACGTAAAATATGACGGCATCCCCACCTTCGCTCCCGAGCATTTCTGCAGGGTACATCTGATGGATACCATGAAGAGAAAGCAGTTCGTAAAGGGTGCCACCCAGATAGCACAGGAGGGTGCGATCCAGATCTTCACCGAGCTTTCGGGAACCATGGAGGATGTCATCGTGGGAGTTGTCGGTGTTCTCCAGTTCGACGTATTCAAGTACAGAATGGAGAACGAATACAATGTCGAGGTCAGGATGGATTCCCTTCCTTACGAGCATATCAGATGGATCACCAATCCCGGTGAATTCGATGTCGAGAAGCTCAGCGGAACCTCCGACATGAAGAAGGTAAGGGATATGAAGGGTAACCCGCTCCTTCTTTTCATCAACGAGTGGAGCGCCCAGATGACCATCGACCGCAACAAGGGCCTCGAACTTGCCGAATTCTCCAAGAATTAACCTAAAAGGAGACTTTTTCGGCTGACAGGATGTCAGAAAGACATGCCCGCAAGTACATTGATGTACTTGCATGTCCGTGGCAGGACCCGTTTATTAGTAAAAAACCATAGTTTATGGTATAATGATTCAGTATGGTTTTAGGCTTTTGAGATTTGTTTTTTGAAAGGAGACCTGATATGGCAGCTGTTAAGGAAAAGAAGGTCAAAGCACCTAAGAATACAACGGAAAAGTCCGGAATCTCCATCGGAACCAGCGAGAACAACGGACACGTTTTTATAGCCGACGCCGTAGTTGAAGAGATCGCCGCACTTGCAGCCGGCGAGGTTGAAGGTGTTGAGGGGATCAGCGAGAAGTCCAAGGGAAGATCGCTGATCAAGGCAGATATTGCAGGAACCAATGTCAAGATATCCATGATCATCTCCACCAGATTCGGATATCCCATCCCCGCTACCTGCCAGGCAGTACAGACAAGGGTCAAGTCCTCCGTCGAGAATATGACCGGACTTACCTGCACAGACGTAAATATCAGAGTTAGCGGAGTAGAGATCTGACGTGGAAGTAAGCGATAAAAAGAACATGACAAGACATAAACTGCGGGACAAGGTCTTCGGACTTGTGTTCCGCATTGAATTTTATCCGGAAAATGAGCTTGATGACCAGATAAAAAGCTTCGAGGAGTACGCCGAGGAAGAAGAATATCTCCCCGAGGATCTCGAATATATCGTCGGAAAGTTCAGGGCTGTAAAGGAAAAGCTTCCGGAGATAGACGCGGCCATAGACAAGGCTGCGGTAGGCTGGACCAGGAGCCGTATGGGAAAGGCGGAGCTTTCCGCACTCAGGCTCGGCATCTATGAAATGCTCTATGATGATGATATTCCTGAGAATGTCGCAATGAACGAAGCCGTAGAGATTGCCAAGACATACGGAGACAATACCGGCGGCGCGTTCGTAAATGCCATTCTCACCAAGGTCAGGGACGAATCAGCTTAATGGCATACAGCGTATCCGAATTAGTACAGAATCTGAATAACGCGATCAGACTTTCATCCGCACTCAGCAAGATAGAGATAGAAGGCGAGATCGTAGGATATAACGGGCCTAACCGAAACGGGCACATCTATTTTGAACTCAAGGATGAAAAAGCGATCATCAAATGCATGATGTTTGCAAGCAAGTGCACCTACGAATACAAACAGATCATTCGGGAAGGCGCGCATGTCACACTTTACGGGAGCCTGAATTATCATCAACAGTTCGGGCTTTCTTTTGTATTTGAGAGGGTTTCCGAATCGGGAGAGGGTGCGCGGATGAGAGCGCTCCTGGAACTGAGAAGGGAACTTGAAGAACTCGGAATGTTTGATGAGATGTACAAAAAAGACATCCCGAGATTCCCCAGGACCATCGGTGTCATCACTTCGCTCACGGGAGCTGCGGTCGGTGATGTCGTTACCAATGCGAAGAAGAATGACCCTTACATACAGATCATAGTCGCACCTGCCCTGATGGAAGGAGAGGGGGCTGCAGAAAGTGTGGCATCGGCGATAGCAGCCATGGATGAGCTTTCACCGGATGTGATACTCCTCACAAGAGGCGGCGGTTCCAAGGACAGCCTCTGGACCTTCAATGAGAGGATCGTTGCACAGGCGGTGTTTGACTGCAGCACTCCGATAGTATCAGCGATAGGCCACGACAGGGACAAGTCGCTTACGGACGATATAGCCGATCACTACGAATCAACACCCACGGGTGCCGCACTCTTTTTGACGGAGCAGAATAAGGATCTTCTTTCTTTTCTGGAGGATGCACCCGAGGTCCTTACGGACCTGATGGAAAGGAATATCAGGGACAAAAGATCCAGACTGAAGGAATACTATTCCGCGGTCAGATATTCATCTCCGGAAAACAGGCTGTACCGTAAGAAAAAGGATCTTGAGAAATACCGCATGAGTCTGGATGGTTCGATGAGACAGACTCTGGAGAGACGGAAGAATACGCTGGATAAGTATTCCGTATCGGTTCCTCATATGATGGATCTTTCGGTAAAAAGGGCATCGGGCAGGCTCGATAATTTCATCGGAAAGCTCGAGGGACTCTCACCCGTAGGAAGACTTAAGAGCGGTTTTTCGTACGCATCCGATGAGAGCGGAAAGAATATCAGGTCGATATCGGGAGTTAAGCCCGGCGATGCTTTGAACATAAGGGTTCTGGACGGAGAGATACATTCGACGGTTACCGGAACGGACAGTTTATAAAGAGGCTAATATATGGCAGCTAAAGCAAAGACCGCACCCGAGGCGGAAGAAAAAGAAAATACACTCGAAGAGAATTTCGAACTGCTCGAGGAGGTAACTTCAAAACTGCAGTCGGATGATCTGCCTCTCGAAGAGGCTTTCGAGAATTATAAGAAGGGAATGGATCTTATCAGGAAATGTTCGTCCCAGATCGATTTGGTCGAGAAGGAAGTACTCAAGCTCGGCTCCGATATGGGTCTTGAAAAGATCTGAAACAAAAAGGGCGGGAGAATTGGACAGAAAGAAATTTGTTGCAGAACTTAAGAAACAGACAGAGAACTCGGAAAAGATCGTAATGAAATATCTGCCGGATCCGGAGGACAAATTCCAGCATTCGGTAATGGAAGCGATGAACTATTCGGTAACGGTCGGAGGAAAGAGATTAAGACCTCTTCTCATCCAGGAGACCTACCGTATGTTCAGGGGACAGGATGATTATGTCGAGCCTTTCATGGCTGCTATCGAGATGATACATACATATTCACTCGTGCATGACGATCTTCCCTGTCTCGACAATGATACTCTCAGAAGAGGATGTGACACCACCTGGAAAAAGTACGGTGACGCAATGGCTCTTCTTGCGGGAGACGGTCTTCTCAACTATGCGTATGAGACCGCACTTAGGAGCTTTGACCTCATCGAAAAAGAAGGCAGCGCATTTGAGGTGAGTCCCGAGACCGAGGTTTCGAGATACCAGTCATGTGCAAAGGCTCTCAAGATCCTTGCGGAGAAAGCGGGTATCTACGGAATGGTGGGCGGACAGTGCCTTGATGTCGAAGCGGAAAAGCAGAGCCTTAACCTGACCGAGGAAGAGCTTTTATTCATCCACGAGCACAAGACCGCGGCACTCATCCAGGCATGCTTTATGATAGGCGGTGTGCTTGCGGGTGCAGGCAAGAGACAGATCGAAAGACTTGAAAAGATAGGATATAACGTCGGAGTCGCTTTCCAGATAAGGGACGATCTTCTCGATGTGATCGGTGATACCGAAACGCTCGGCAAGAATGTAGGTTCCGATGAAAAGGACGGAAAGCAGACCTATGTAACGCTTCACGGAATAGAACAGTCCGAAGCGGATGAAAAGAAACTGACCGAGGAAGCACTTTCCCTTCTCGAAGGACTTCCCGGCGATCATGAATTTATGGAGGAGCTTATCTTATCGCTCCTCGGAAGACGCAAGTAATAATGATCCTAGACAGAATTAACGGTACCGGCGATATAAAAAACATAGAAGAAGAGCAGCTCGGAACTCTTGCTTCGGAGATAAGGGAATTCCTGATCGATAAGGTTTCGAAGACCGGCGGTCATCTCGGAGCCAATCTCGGAGTCGTGGAGCTTACGATGGCTCTTCACCTTGAACTCGACCTTCCCGAGGATAAGATCATCTGGGATGTGGGCCATCAGGCTTATACCCACAAGATCCTCACGGGCAGAAAAGAGGGCTTTGATAACCTGCGTAAATACGGAGGAATGAGCGGCTTTCCGAAAGCATGCGAAAGTGATTGTGATACCTTTGATACAGGTCACAGCTCAACCTCGATATCCGCAGGACTCGGAATGGTATGTGCAAGGGATTTAAGGGGCGGAGACGAGACCATCGTATCCGTTATCGGCGACGGATCGCTCACGGGCGGTCTTGCTTTTGAAGCGCTCAACAACGCCGGACGTACCGATTCCAATTTCATTATCATACTTAACGACAACAACATGTCCATTTCGGAA
>JAEEQL010000062.1 GCA_016285265.1 Lachnospiraceae bacterium | reverse complement strand
ATGGGTCAGGGATTCCCCCAGCAGGGTATGCAGCAGGGATTTGCCGGTCAGCCTATGATGGGCCAAGGATTCCCTCAGCAGCCGGTTCAGAGACCCGTTTCAAATACGGACACAACCGGCGGTGCAATACCCATCGCTACGGTCAAATGTCCTTACTGCGATGCAACCATCACACCGGTACAGGGTAAATGCCCCGTATGTGAAGGCGTGTTATAAAAATCATGGGACGGTCCCGATAAGGAACCGTCCCTTTTATATTGCTGTTGATTCTTCTTCGGCAGGTATTAACGGTTTCAGTCGGGAACCGGGTCAAGTACAGGAGCTGTGGATATCTCGATGTCACCCCAAGTATCCGAAGCCGGATCATATTCCTGTGTATAGAACGTCATTTCGTCATCTGAAGTGTTTTCCAGATAAATAAGATAAAAGCTGCCATCTTTTATATATACGGATTTTTGCCCAACCGTGATGCCTTCTATAAACGCATCTTCTTCGGGATCATGCAGATCGGCATCGGAATATTTAACCCCTGCGGTAACAACATATCTGCCGTCGCGCTCTTCGATCGTGCCGAAATTTGTATATGCCGACACATTGTGCATACTGCAATATGTTTTTATCGTGTTATTTTCTCCGGCTTCCAACAAGCCACCGTACTTCCGCCCTTTGTCACATAGGGTTTTATCGAATACGATCACTGCACTTTTATCAAATAAGACAACCTTCTCCAATCCGAACATATTATTGTTCGGACATCCATAAACCGCTCTTGCATCTTCTTCTCCTTCGATCATGATCGGAGGATGATCCTTATCTCCGCATCCCGCGATCACGAAGCATATAAGCGTTAGAATCATTAACCTGCATATAACAGAATACTTCTTCATTATAAATTCCCGAAAGAAATTATTTTTTTCTGTTCCATTTTATCATAATTGGAATCATTACAATGATCAGTGCGATGATCAGTCCGATAAATCCGGCGTTCCTTCCGAAGAACGTATCCGGGGCAAGATCCGGATTAATGTATCCCCCAAGTATCGAGGGACCGTTGTTATTTACCGCGTGCATGATCGCTGCCGGCCATACCGAGCCGCTCTTTTCGGTAATGTATGTAAGTATGATGCCCATGAGAACGCACATGATGCACATCTTCACGATACCGACGTAAGGAAATCCCGGGTAATCCGTTCCGAAGTTGTGACCGATGCAGGTAAGGGGAGCATGCCAGAGTCCCCATATCACTCCTCCGAATATCAATGCCTTTCCGCGTCCCATGATCTTCATGAGCTTTGGCATCATATATCCGCGCCATCCGCCCTCTTCACCGAAAGCGGCAAATGATACGACTACTCCGTTTACCATTGCAGTTACCGGAAAGAGTAACAGCATTCTTTTTTCAACTTCCATTTCCAGATAATACTCCGGATCAAATAACGAAGGAGCAATCGCAAGTGAGATTGCATTTCCTGCTTCCATATAAATCCACGGAACCAGACACGCTGCTAAAAAGAAGATCCATTTTTTATCCTTGAGTACAATTCCGAAATAGGAATTATCTTCACCGCTGAATTTAAACCCTTCCCCGGTGATCATTCTTGTAAGAACATGACACATGACGGGAATCAGCATTCCGAGCGCGACAAATGACTGCCTCATCTGACCCATGTCTTCCCATGTGGAACCGTCGGGATTTGCAAGGAAAAACCATGTAAATGAAATCAAAAAAGTAAGTGCAAGGTAAATGAAAAGGCGTGAAACATCTGTAAATTCTTTGGTTTTCGTCTTTGCTTCCTTTGCAGCAAGAGCATTATTCATTAACCGGCTCCTTTCTCTCAAGAACCTTTACCGTGATCCTGTAACACAAAAAGTACAGCCCCAGTGTGATAAAAGGTGAGACGGTGGAAAGAAGCGTGAGCATAAACGAATTGGCTTCACACCAGTCGATAAGGAGCTGAATATCCCAGTTTGCAAACACATTCAGATTGCCGAAGAACAAATAGGCAATGGCAAGTATTCCAAGGAGCTGGACCAATGCCGTTTTGATAAACTGTCCTCTTGCCCTTCCGAATATCAGATATGCTGAAATCTCTATGCCTGAGATCAAAAGTGCCACACATATGATCTCAAGAGAAAAAAACTGTGTAACCATCATCATATCCTGCATGAATCCTTCGGGAATAAAAGCTTCAGAGACTATGCACCATACGAAAACAAGTGATAAGAGCACATAATAGCAGATTCCGATAAAGATATACTTTGATGCGATATATGTATTTTTGCCGATTGGAAGTGATAAGAAATAATTCATGCTTTTCTTTTTCTCATCATATTCCGTAAGCCCGGAAACCCACATATTGATAAAGCCTGTTCCCAAAATGATCAGAAACCACACTGCTTCGGATGTAAAAGTGTCAAACAGGTTTATATGCTCTCCGTCGACATTCTCCATATCAAGCGCCGCAAACAGATCGGTCCTTACTCCAATGATCTTAAGAGTTATCATCACAAACGTGAAGATCAAAAGTACGGTGATCACCTTTTTTCCCTTAACGGAAGCAAAATCCTTATATAATAATCCGCCCATCAGATAACACCTCTCTTTCTTTCTGCAATTTTCAGACTGCAAAAATAAGACAGGATGCAAACTGCGCATGCAATGATGAAAAATACATATCCTTTTTCTTTGATGAAATTTAGCGGCTTCCAGAAGGTGTCACTGTCAAAGCCCTGTTCATTAATAAAAATCCGGATGAAGATCTCTTTCAAGCTTTTAAATCTTATGATCACAAATACTGCGATCATTGTAAGGATTGCAAAAACCTGGGCATACACTTCTCTTCCATATCCGAGCACTATGCAATAAAAAATGAGGATTGCGGAATAAATGCTTACCACGGAAGCAGCTGTGATCATAACACCGAACATCTCACCGAAGCTGCAGATATCGGTCAGAAATGAAAGGATGAAAGCAAGCACTGTATCGATGGCTACTCCAAGCCCGAAAAGTGCGAAGATAGTTAAAAACCTTGCAAATAATCTTTTTCCTACAGACAGTGGAATCACACAGGACACCCTGTTAAATCCCGCTTTACCGTCTGCAATGAAAACATTTACCATATCACCCACGCATGCGATCGGAAGGATCATGAACAGCATCATGACGGTATTGGCAAGATTGATGATGTCTATCTGCGACATCCCGTTTTCGCTTATTTCAAGCATCTGTCTGCCCATAACGGCGATATTCCCGTACTTTGCACTTAAGACAAACATTATCGATATCACGACCGTTCCGAACATGACAAAAAAGAACAGCGTAAGTTGTTTTCTAAGGCACATTATGTCCTTGATGATAAGCCCCTTCATATGCTCACCTCCCGGCACCTGAAGCAGACTGATTGCGGTTTACGTAGTAGATCATGATCTCTTCAAGAGCCGCATTCTCAATGACCATATCGGGATAAAGTTTCTCCGCAGCATGACGGTCATTAACAAGCATCTCCGCACCGTAATCACTGATCTCCGAATGAACAATGAGGGATTCGCTGACCTTTGATGCTTCATCTTTTCTGCATTTTAAGACGGCATGCTTTTCCATGATCTCGTCTTTATTGCCGGCAAGAACTATTTTTCCTCCGTTGATAAAGACGACTTCATCGGCAAGTTTCTCAAGGTCGCTTGTGATATGTGAAGACAGAAGGATGGTATGGTCCTCTTCCACTACGAATTCGCGGAAGATATTTATCATCTCGTTTCTTACGATCGGGTCAAGACCGCTTGTGGGCTCGTCCATGATAAGAAGCTTTGCATTATGTGAAAGAGCCACCGCGATCTGCAGCTTCATTCTCATACCTCTGGAGAAAGCTCCGCATTTCTTTTTAGAGGGAAGTGAGAACTTCTTCAGATTATCGAAGAATACCTCTTCGTCCCAGTTCTTATAGATATTCTTCATCATGATATTGATATCACGGCCGGTCATGAATTCGTGAAAGCCCATCTCATCGAATACCACACCGATATCCTCACGTAAGAAAGCTGTATCCTTACCTACCGGCTGGCCGAAAAGCGTGATCTCACCGGAATCCCTCTTTATGACATCAAGGATCAGATTGATGGTGGTGGTCTTGCCCGCACCGTTCTGTCCGATGAAGCCGCATACGGTTCCCTCGGGTACCGCAAAGCTTACATTATCAAGTTTGAAATCACCGTAATCCTTGGTGACATTCTTAAGTTCAATAACGTTCTTAACTTCTTCCATTGGTATTTACCTCATGAAACAAAAAGCACATCTGTTTCGGGTGAACGAGGGGACGGTTCCTCCGTTCACCTCACTTTTTTGCTTTTTCCTCGTAGATTATCTCAAGCATCTCTTTAAGTTCATCAAGGGATATCTTTCCCATGACCGCCTTATCGGCAGCCTTCTCCAGGTATTCCTCGATGGCGTACCGCATATTCTCCTTCATGAGTTCGGAATTGATTCCCTTTACGAAGCTACCCTTTCCCACAACGGATTCAATGTAGCCGTCACGCTCGAGATCCTCGAATGCTCTCTTTGTCGTAATGACACTGATCTTAAGGTCTTTGGCAAGAATACGCATTGACGGAAGGGCGTCCCCTGCCGCAAGCTCGCCTGTCATGATCAGGCTCTTGATCTGTTCCTCGATCTGCTCGTAAATGGGCACTCCCGAGGTATTACTGATGATTATGTCCATATGGATTTCCTTTGCGCGCGGCGGTCAGATCCTGCGCATGAACCTTTCCGCCTTAATGATTAATCATTGTATATATTCAATATATACACTTTATATACTATTGTCAACACACAAAAATGCACCCCGAAGGTTTTCGGAGTGCATCGATGAATTCTGTATGAAGCCTGCCGTGCCTGCTTTTAGTTAAACTTGAAGATCTTCTGAGCTATCTTGTAGCATTCGACGGATACTTTGCGTCCGCCCTTTCCGGGAAGATTCATTGCATTTCCGGGAAGCCCGCCTCTGAGGTATGCCCAAAGATGTCTGTCACGGCCCTTGATATATGTCCAGAGCTTTCTCTTTTCCTGAAGACTGTCGTCGGTATTCTTCTTGATTAGGAGGATCGAGGATATCGTGGTGATGATCTCAAGATAATTCCTCATGTACTTATATCTCTTCTTGTCCTTCTGAGCTTTTTGTTTGTTATCGACAAGATAATCGATCATCAGGTAATTGACCCTGAGCTGCTGGTCTATCCTGGAGATCATGATCTCCTCATTTACGGACTGGTCGTCACGTCCTATGTAATATCTGTAGAAGTTCACATCCAGGTAGCACATCTTCTCGACATGAAGAAGAGGCTCATAAACATAGATGTTATCTACATAGAAAGTATGCTCGGGAAGTACCATTCCGGAATCCCTGAGTATCTGTGTCCTGTATATCGCGGAGTGCATCAGGATGTAATGGCCCTTGGAGAAATGACGGCAGTCACTCCAGGTGAAGATCTCATCCTGAGGGAACATCCTGCGAAAGTGGATGACCTTCTTTTTCTTCTCTCCGTCCTTCTCGTAAACATAGTTGCTGATGAGAAGATCGAGCTTTTCTCCGCACATTACGATCTCTTTGAGCTTGCCGAGGATCTTGGCATATGCACTCTTCTTGACCCAGTCATCGGAATCGACGACCTTGAAGAAAAGTCCCGTGGCATTCTGAATACCGGTATTGACCGCACCGCCGTGTCCCTTATTGGGCTGGTCTATCGCACGGACTATTCCGGGGTATTTCTCCTCGTACTCCTTGGCAATCTCAAGTGTGTTGTCCTTGGTGGATCCGTCGTTAACAACAAGGATCTCTACATCATCCCCTCCGGGAAGAAGCGACTCTATCGCTTTTCTCATATATGCTGCGGAATTGTAGCAGGGAATGGTTATTGTCAAAAGCTTCATTTCTTTACTTCAGGCTGCTATGAGCCTTCTCCTTTATATTTCGAGCACGGGTAAATGCGCAGGCCTTACGGCCGTGCTAAGCATCTCCGGGCCCGTTATTAACATCTCCGTCGTATCCGAGGCGTCCACCCTTATAAGGAACTCTTGCACTGGGTACCTCTTCGGCTGCGGGATCGGTATGTACGGACTGATCATCGAAGAATATCTGTGCACCGAACGCCTTGAGGATCTCCTTCTTCTCCACGCCGCCGAGGAAGAATGCTTCATCAAGCCTGACATTCCAGCTGCGGAGCGTCTTGATGACTCTTTCATGGGCGGGAGCGCTTCTTGCGGTAACGAGTGCGGTACGGATGGGACACTCGTCAGCTCCGTATTTATTCCTGATCCAGGTGAGCTTTTTGAGGAAACCTGCAAAGGGACCTTCATTCAATGGATTGTCCGCATTGACTGCTTCATTTTCCTCAAATGCCTCAAGTCCCTTTTCCTTATAGATGACCTCGGAAGCATCATCGAAAAGCACCGCATCACCGTCGAAGGCGATCCTTATGGAGCCGTCGGTCGCACCGGAATACGAATGATCGGTAAGGATCATACCTGCGGCGATACCGCTGTTTATCGCATTCTGTACATCGTCCTCATATGCCGACAGGAAAAGATCCGTCTTGAATGCCTGCAGATAGGGCGAAAGCGAAGAACCGCTCGCAAGCACCGCGCGGGTTATCTTAAGTCCGTAATGCTTGATGGAATTAAATACCCTTAGGGATGTGTTGGTGGAATTTCTGGACATGATGATAACTTCCACCAGAGGATTCTCGGGATCCTTATCGTTAAGAGCAAGAAGACTCTTTATAAGCGAAAAACCGGGACCGGGTTCAAGAATATCCTTCTCATGTTCGAACTGGTAGGACTGATAAGCATCGAGCCCTTCCTTTTCGAATATCTCGTTTTCCTTTGTAAGGTCAAAAAGAGCTCTCGACGAAACTCCGATGACCATTTTATCTTCAAGTTTGTATGACATAAGCCCTCCTTAGGGGGCTGTACAAAAGTCACTTTCTGAGTCTTTCGCCTTCATACTTACCGAGGATCACAAGCGATTCCCTGAGGGACTGGTACTTGGTGCGGATATCTCCCTCGGGAAGCTCCACGTCACAGGCTGTCGCCATAGTGATGAGCATCTCATCCGTAAGCCTGTGATTAAGCGAGGAAAGGATATGGATCCTGTCAATTGAACTCTTGGCATCAAGAAATGCCTCCACCTCGGGATCGAGTCCGTCACCGTCCGCAGAAGCCTTAGCGGCAGCGGGTGCGGGTGCAGAGGAAGATACGGCCTTGCCGTCTCCGGTTACCTTCTCAAATCTCATTTCCTGCGCTGCATCGGGGTATTTTACCCTGTCAACGGGTGAACAGAAAAGAGTGACCGGTCTGGCCCACACTTTGGAAGGATCATCCTCGGATCTGTAGATCACGAGTCCCTCCTGGGTTTCGGTATGTTGTGCGATAGTGACGATCCTGTACAGACCGCCTTTGAAATGTCTGTAAAGTTCTCCTTCGACAGGCGTAGGCATATGGTCTCCTTTCAAGTTCAAAACTAGACCTATTATACTCCATCCGCCGTCAAAAATCTAACTCCGCGTGAGTGTCAGGACAGCTCCACGCAGATCACGCATCTGTCGTCCTCAAAGCCCATTGACTTAAGGATCTCGCTTATCTCCTCCCTCCTTTCCTCGCTGCATCCTTCAAGCCTTCTGTGATGGATGCTGAGCGTATATACCCTGCTTAATTCCTCATCCGTGGTATGTGTCAGCGTTACTCCGGAATTAACGTATCCGCTGTCATTAAGATATGCCCTTACCTCACTGACATATTCGCTCTCCATCGGCGCATAATATTCATTCCATACGGAATTGTCGTCTGCGGGCTTTCCTTTCACCGTGATTGAAAAAAGAAAGAATGCGGCGGCTATAAGAAGCAAAGTCAGTATCCCAAGGAATACGTATTCAGATTTGATTATCCTGCCGAGTGTCTTCATGATCTTCCTCCCTGTTTTCCGAGATTTGATCCGGTAATGACCGGTTGTTTTTTCTTTACAGTGAGAATGATACACAAAGCCATGTGTAAAATTTTCCACACAAAAAAGAACCGGTGAAAACCGGTTCTTAAGTGTTTTCATATTATTTACCTTACGATCATGTACCGTTTTCCGGTCTGAGATCTCCGGTCTTGGGGTAATTATCCTGCTCCTTGGTCTGAGGAGGCATCAGATAAGCCGTTACGCGGTTCCTTCCGTTCTCCTTGGAATAGTAGACGCCCGCATCGGCATACTTGAAGGCATCGGAGAATGTCGTGGGATAATAAGCCGTTACGATACCGCAGCTGAAGGTTACGCTCCTGTCGGTAAACTTGTAATGTATCTTGCCGAACTTCTCCCTGAGATCATCCATATACTTGATATGGTCGTGATAATCTCCGCCGTCAAATACGAAGATGAATTCCTCTCCGCCGTATCTTCCGACTACAAGGTTGTCCTTCATATTCTTATTGACGGTATCTCCGAACTTCCAGAGAACAACGTCACCGTTCTTGTGTCCGTATGTATCATTGATGCTCTTGAAGAAATCAAGGTCAACGACTGCAAGTGAAACGGGATGCTCCTTGCTCGCATCGAGAAGGAAAATGTCAGCCTTCTCCTGGGCATAAGGTCTTGTATGGAGATAGGTCAGCTGGTCGGTCTCGAGACGCTTGCGGTAATTATCGCTCTTTTCGTTGGCGTCATATAGGATGTTGTACATCTCCTTGTTGTATATGATCATGTTGCGGGAAACCATTGCTCCGCACGTAAGCACCATCATAACGACAAGCATGATCTCGAGGTAATACAGATAATTGTCGGGGAATCTGATCATTTCGTAGAATGCCGAAACCGCGACAAGGATGATCGAATAAACGGTAACGCTGAAAAGAAGGTGCATCTCATGGAAAACGCTGCAGAACATTACGGCAAGAACCGGCAGGCACCAGAGTGCAACGTAATAGCCGTTCCAGAAAGAAAAGCTTCCGCCAATGGTCGCAAACGCAAATGAGCATACCGCACACTTTGTGTAATTATTGAAGCTCTGTGATTTATTAACGAAGTAAGTGGCAATCGTAGCCGCCAGATTGACTATGGTGGGAAGAATGACCCTGAGAACGACATATAACCTTATATCGTATGAGATGTTATGTCTGAAATAAGAGATAGCAAAAATAATCACACTCGCAAGAAAACCGAGTGCTGTAAGCTGGAAGAACACCTTGATTATTTTACTTCTGGCAATGTCCTCAGGTTTGTTCATAGATATTTTAATTTTAATGGTCTAAACAGGAAAAGGCAACCAAAAAAACTGAAAAATGAGTTCCGGATAGTCAATTTGACAAAAAAATCAAGCAATATGACAAGAAAATCCTTAATCGATTTAACGATCGATAAAAAAATAACTTCACCGGTTGGTGAAGTTATTTTAATCGTGAGTGCATCCACTCCGATAAAGCAAGAACCCGTAACACTCGGAGTAACGTCTCCTTCGTGTACGGGTTCTGACTTTATCGGAGTGGCGGGATTCGAACTCGCGACCTCCGCCTCCCTAAGACGGCGCTCTAACCAAGCTGAGCCACACCCCGTTTTTCAACAGCTTGATAATAATATCATAGCAAACCGTTAAATGCAACACTTATTTTTTCTTTTCCGCAGGGGTACGTAATTCCTTGTAAAATCGCGGTTTTTCGACCCTAATACGGTACCGCCCTGCTCTCTTCCGGCTCATCGTCCCTGAGTCCGAGTTCAATGGCCAGATAATCATATTTATAGAACTCGTCACCGTAATAATTGTTGAACCACATGTCCATCATCTGTTTGTATCTGGCACAGCCATCCCTCCAGCCCTGGTCGACGGAAGGTCTTCCCCTTACGACACGGACCACCTTGGCATTGGGATATGTCGCTTCGAGAAGATCGAAATCCTCGGACGAAACGGAAGTGCTCTCAAGCCATACCCTCTCCATCATGGGAGAATTAAGCAGCGGAGTGATATCGCTCAGCCTTCTGTTGTAGCTGATATTTACATCAACAAGTTCATGAAGCTCCCCGAGCGGTGAAAGATCGGTTATGTTATTAACGAAAAGCTCCAGGTAGTGCAGATGCTTGCACTTCGCAAGAGGTGACAGATCATTGATCCAGTTATCTGCCATGATAAGGAGTCTGAGCTCCGGCAGATAATCTCCTATTACGCTGATATCAACGATCGACTGATGCCCAAGGTCAAGACATCTCAGATCCGTACAGTACTTGAGAACCTGGATATCCTTGCTTCTGAGTCTTTCGTAATTGTAGTTGTAGATGAGCACGGAGAAAGTGATCTGATCCGTCCTGAGCTTCCATTTACCCATGTACAGACGCCATACAACGTTGACATCCGGTACTTCTTTTCTGAACTCACCGAGTGTTTCATTGTCGAGTCCGCAGTCGCAGACGATCAGCTTTTCGAGTCCCCTGATCTGCTCCGTCAGTTCCTTCAGTGTTTCGAGATCGTCCGTCGTAAACTTCTGTCTTGAAAGATCGATTTCCGTGACTTCATAGGAATCATATACTTCCTCGCCGAATTCCACGTCCCATCCGAAATTGACCTTCGGATACTTTCTCGCATATTCAAGTCTTTCGTCCCAGGTAAGGTCATGTCCGTGAAGATTGACCGATCTGAGCTCGGGAAACAGACTGAGCTTATCGATGAGAGTGCCGTCGATCGTAGCCCATGTAAGGTCTATGCTGTCCGCATTTGCGGGAGCATCAACGCCTCCGATGTTATAAATCTCCACAACCTTGAAATCTACTCCGGGGAATCTGTCCATAAGAGTGAACTTGTCCGCGGCGGTAATATGGTTTTCACCAAAAAATACGCTTTCAAGAGCCGGCATGAAAGCAAGCTTTGCTATCAGGGTATTAAGATCCGTGTAACCGTGATCGGTAAGATTGACCTCGGTGGCATCTACAGGATAATCGCTTCCTTCGATATTGACCCAGGTATCGTACCTGAACATCACGCCCGGAAAAGTCCTCTGAAGCTCGGGAACATCCTCCGCATACATCATGAAAGAACCGGTATCCACGGTCTTCAGATGGGGGAATCTCCTTAGTCCGTTCTCAAGCGAGACAAAATCTGTTATCTCGCTTCCTTCGAAGCTGATGCTTTCCATATAGATATCACATGGATGTCCGAAAAGTTCAAAACGGGTATGCAAAAGATAGGCATACGCTCCCTCTGCCAGGAGCAATACCAATCCGGTGATTATTAAAAAGGTGGCGGCAAATCTCTTAACGCCCTTCACGTCTATATATCCTTTGTTATTTATTCTTTTTGACAAACAGTTATTATATCACAACTCAGGCATTAGAAAAATATGGGAAATGCTTACTTAAGCGTTGAGTAATAGCCTTAAAAAGAGTTATAATTACAATATCTATGGAAGATCAGAGAATCAAAAAAAGAATAATCCTTCTTACCGGCTTTCTTTTGATCATTTTTATCGCCGGCATCGTCTATGCTGCTTCATATCACACCGAAAAGGAACCCGAATATTCCCTCGTTTCAAATTGGGCATATTTTGCGGTGGGTGATGATATGTCCGCGGATCTTTTCCTTATAGCTCCGACTGTTTATACGGGTGACGATCATAATATGTCGCTTTCTGATACCTCCACCATGAGGAATTTCGTCGGGGCACTCAACATGGAACGCGGCATATACGAAGACTGCACCAGAATGTATGCCCCCTTCTACAGGCAGGCTGCCATGAAGGTCTACGATCTATCCCCGGATGAAAGGGAAGAATATCTGGAGATCGCCTACAGCGATGTATCCCGCGCATTCAAATGGTATCTTGAAAATGAAAACAACGGCCGTCCCATAATCCTTGCGGGCTTTTCGCAGGGAGCCGACATGTGCATCAGACTGATGAAGGAATACTTCGGCGATGAGGAGCTTTACTCCGGACTGATCGCCGTATATGCCATCGGATGGCCGGTCACCGATGAAGAAATTGCCGCATATCCTCAGATAATTCCCGCACAGATGGATTATGATACCGGAGTGGTGGTCAGCTTCGAATGCGAAGATGAAGCCGTCGGCGGAACATTCATCTATCCTTCGGACGTCCACGCGATCTGTATTAATCCTCTCAGCTGGAGAACGGATTCCGTGCCCGCCATAAAGGAAGAAAACAAGGGCGCATGCTTTACGGACCGTTCAGGTAATATCACAAACGAGATCCCGGCACTCTGCGGCTGTTACATAGACACGGATCGCGGTGTGCTCAAAATGACGGATATATCACCTTCGGATTACCCCTCTTCAATCACGGGACTTCCGCGCGGTGCTTATCATATTTACGACTACCAGTTTTTCTACAGGAATCTTCAGGAGAATGTAAGACTGAGGACCGACGCATTTGTAAATGCGGAAGTTTACGATCCCGATGCTCTCGAAAACGCATCCTGAGAAAAGAAATCTTTTGCGAAGCCCGGTCGCATAAATACGGGCACTTTTTTGGGGAGAATAACATATGGAAAAGAAGGAAAGTCTCGGAAAGAAGATCCTTGCCGCACTCGGATTCTTCAAAATGTCCGATTACGAAAAAAAATTCCATCGTGATGCGAATGTCCGCTCCACGATATATATGGCTGCTATCATCATAGTTCTCGAAACATGGATGATAGTCAGATATCTGAACAAATACATCTTCTCGGGAAAATACGAATTCACATTCGACAGCTTCTTTACATATACCAAGAGCTACTGGATGCTCCTTGCGATGGGTGCGATAATGCTTGTCTATTCGCTTCTCTATCTTAAGAACAAGATAGGCAGATCCAAAAGGCTCAGTCTTTTCCTCACTCTCATCTTCACCGGCATATGCATGTATTTCGGATGGACCGTTTCGGCAAACGATTATTCAAAAGGAAGGATGATCCTGTGCTTTCTTACCATGGTCCTCTATGCCGCATGCCTTCTGATCTGGCGCCCGTACATATCATTCCTTATGCTGTGGGCGATAGGCAACGGATATATTTTCTACCTGGACAGATATGTTCCCCTTAAAGACGGCACACTCGGAATGAACGAAGGCGACAAGATCAATTTTGCGACCTTCTATATCTCTATGATCACTGTCGTTGTAAGCATCTATCACCAGCGTCATTCCGAAGCGGTAAAATCGGAAAAGCTCATGATCGCATCCGTAACCGATGAACTGACCGGCATTCCGAACGCCAAGGGCTTTACGGACAGAGCATTCGAGCAGCTCAAAACGATCAACAAAGAAAAACTCGTTTATCTTTTCATCAATATAGAAAATTTCAAACTATACAATGACTCTCTGGGTTATATTAAGGGTAATGAACTGCTGATAAATCTTGCAAAAGGGATTACCGAGCTTTTCGAAGGCGATTCCTACGCAAGGCTTTCCAACGACCATTTCACCATACTTACCGATAAACCGGATTACCTCGACAGGATCAAAAAGCTTCAGGATTCCATCGGAAAGGATACTCCCGACGAGCTTTATCTGACACTCAAGGTCGGAGCATACCGCCCCAATGGTGAACTCGAAGATCCCCGTCTCGAGATAGACCGGGCAAGATATGCGTGCACCACCATCAGCCATCAGGCAGACAGATCGTATGTGGAGTACGACGAAAAGATGGCCGAGAACTTCAAGATCCGCAACTACATCATCAACAATATCGACAAAGCGGTCCGCGAGGGATACATCAAGGTCTACTACCAGCCCGTTGTATGGTCGGAAGATAAGAAACTGTGCGGATGTGAAGCACTTGCACGCTGGATAGATCCCAAATACGGTTTCCTTTCACCCGGAGTATTTATACCGGTGCTTGAAGAATCCCGTCAGATCGAAAAGCTTGATAAATGCATCTATGAAACGGTATGCAGGGATATGAGGGAAAGACTCGATAAGGGAGAAAAGATCTTCCCCGTATCGCTCAACTTCTCAAGACTTGATTTCGAGCTGATGGATGCGATCGCTGTACTTGAAGGGCTCGTCACCAAATACAACATCCCCAGGGAATATCTCCATGTTGAGATAACGGAAAGCGCCCTGACGGACGATACCATAGGACTCAAAAAATCGATGGATATCCTTCACGAAAAAGGCTACAGTCTGTGGCTTGATGATTTCGGATCCGGATACTCATCCCTCAACGTGCTCAAGGATTTCAACTTCGACGTGCTCAAGATAGATATGGTATTTCTCAAGAATTTCGGAGATCCCGAATACGAGGATAATACCGAGAATTCCAAGAAGATCATATGCACGATCATAGACCTTGCGGATAATCTCGGAATGAAGACGCTTACGGAAGGCGTTGAAAACGAAGCATGCGTAGAGTTTTTGACCATGGTCGGATGCGACAGGCTGCAGGGCTACTACTACAGCAAACCGGTGCCCATTGATGATATCTACAGTATGATCGGCGAAGGAAAATTTGAGATCTCAGATGTGATCGAATGACCGGATCAATCTGAACGCAATAAAAGAAGACCCTTGACGGGTCTTCTTTTTATGTATCGTAGGATTTAATCTTCCAGTACCTGTCTGAGCGAGCTTTCGACATTGTCGGTCATATCCTTCATAAGACTGATGGAAACGGCTGTCTCTTCTGCGGATGCAACCAGTGTTGTTGCTCTTCCGCTTACGCTCCGGACTATCTCGGTAAGCTTTTCCGCTTCTTCGATAAGGTGCTCTATGGTTTCCTTTACATCCTTGTTATTGGCATTACTGTCATCGGCAGTCGTCTTGGAATCCTCGGCAAGCTTTTTGATCTCATCCGCAACTACCGCAAAACCTCTTCCGGCTTCACCAGCACGTGCAGCTTCTATGGATGCGTTGAGTGCAAGAAGATTGGTCTGTGATGCGATTCCGATAACGGCAAGGTTATTGGATTCGAGTCTGTTCAGGTATGATTCGATCTTCTCAAGGACCTCTCTGAGCTCGTTCGCAAAATCATTTACCTGACCCATTTCCTTGGATATGCCTTCGGTCTGGTGGGCATTCTCGTTACTGGTCTCTTCGATCTGTCCGATGGTATTTCTCATGGTTTCGAAATCGGAACTGATCTCGTCCGCGATGGAGAGCTTCTTGTCGCGCATCGCATCCTGGGTCCTTGTAACTTCTTCCGAAAGTTCAAGAGCCTTATCCTTCTCTTCGTATGCGCGGTCCTTGATAAAGTGTACGCAGTTATGGATATGGTTGAATCCGTT
>JAEEQL010000061.1 GCA_016285265.1 Lachnospiraceae bacterium | reverse complement strand
ACGAATTCCTAAAAATGAAAAAAACCTGACATATGAGATATGATAAAGTAGAATACCATGTTGTTGACGGAAGAATGCCCTGCGTGATCGCAGTGATACAGAAATGATCACGTGTATCGGAAAATGGTGAGATTATGAACAAGAAATATATACCAAGGAAAATGATCCCTCGAAGTCGGTTCAGAGACCTATATAAAGAATGGGACGAGGAGGACCGGGCTCTTTTGATAGATAAGATGAATGTCCTTCTCTTCGAGAACTCTCAATATACAGATTCCAAGAACTACGGGTTTTTGTGTAATCTTCTTACATCCCTTGCTATCGTTCAAGTGCTTGAAAGTAAGGGCATGCCGAGAAAAGAGGCTGAACAGTATACAGCCGATGCTATGTATAAGTTCATAGAACCGCAGATCAAGTCTATGAAAAAGCTGGCGAGCAATGGCTGGTTTGTGCGTTTTCTCAAGCTTACTATGCCAATGAAGTTTAGGAATACACTTGGATATGGATGGGATGTTGAGTTCCCGAAGTGCGGTAGGGATGAGTTTTCTATGATAACGCATAAGTGCATTTTCCATCAGATATTCGAAAAATATGGTATGCCTGAGATGACTGCGATATTCTGCAAGGTTGATGATATTTTATACAGTGATCTGCCCCGTGCGGATTTTTTATATTCACAGCAGATAGGGAACGGCGGGACTATGTGCGATTATACGTTCAGAAGAAAATAACTTTCAGTAAAACTCGCTATGGAGGGTGAAGTGTATGGGGAGTATAGAAAAGTATAAGAAATACTTTACAAAGGAATACTTGATGGGGCCGAATTCTTTTAGGCTACTTGATGAATTGATCAGAAGATGCCCTGAAGATGTGAAATTTGATCGCACTTTGGATTTGGGATGCGGATTTGCATTAACATCGCTATTTATTGCCAATGAAACAGATGCTAAGCACGTTTATGCGTTTGATCTTTGGGTTTCTGCAACTGAAAACTATAAAAGAATAACGGCCAATGGGCTGGTGGATAAGATCATACCGATTCATGGTGATGCAATGGATATGCCTTTTGCCGAAGACTATTTTGATAGCATTGTCAGCGTGGACTCTTACCATTATTTTGGATGTAAGGAAGGCGTATTTGCAGAGAAGATCCTGCCATTTGTCAAGGAGAACGGTTATGTGATGATTGCCATCCCTGGATTGAAAGAGAGACCGCAGGGTGAGCTAAAGCAGCTATTTGAAACATGGGCTGAAGGTGACGATTCCGAGCTCTTTAAAACCGCTACATGGTGGGAGAGCCTGTTAATCAAAGAATGCGGTGATCGCTGCAGGATCGATGTCAAAGAAGCAGAGTGTTATGACATAGCATGGCAGGAATGGTTTGAATCGGGGCATGAATACGGTGTAAGAGATAAGGAGTTTTTGGATAGAGGTTTGTACGACATTCTGAATTTTTTGCTTATTTATGTCAGGAAAGGGAAATGATAAATCCCGTTTGTCGGGATAATGTGATAGTGAGTTATATTGGAATATAATTTGTGCAGGACCTTGAGAGGGACTCTAATATGAATAAAGATTTGATCGACAATTTTGTTAAAGTATATACACCGGGTACTGAATTGGCGAAACCTGATAAAAAACTTTTGGAATTTGCTGATAAGATGCTTCCGTCGGAGATTGGATATCTATGGAAAGAGTATGGGTTTGGCGACTATGGTGATGGTTTAATCAAGGTGGTAGATCCGAGAGACTATATGCACAGTTTGTATTCATGGCTTGGAACCCGGGATTTCAAAAAGATTCCTATATTGGTTTCTGCTTTTGGTGATATTTTCTACTTTAGAAAACTGGATGAAGAAGAAAATGATGTGTCGTTGTTGAATATACATTACCGTAAGATTGAAGTATGTGCATATTCCTTTGAGGAATTCTTCAGAAGCTTCATTACAGATACTAAGATTCAAGAAGATGTATTAAGAAAGAGCTTGTATGATCAGGCAATAGCAAAACTCGGAATTCTCAAGCATAACGAAGCTTTCTTCTTTGTACCTGCTCTTGTTTTAGGTGGCAGAGAAGAAATCAAGTATGTGAGTAAAGGTGATGCAAATACACACCAATATTTATTGCTTCAGATAGGTCAGCAATGAAATGTGTAGCAGTCTATACGACATTTTTCTTATCGGGTTAATTATATTTTCAGAAAAGATGAAAAGAAGGCACTGATATTGATAGCAGTTTATACCGGAAAATACTTTTGATATTAAATATTTTAAATAGGGGAGTGGCACGATGATAAAAATACAAATAATAACGTATGTGGTATACGGATTTCTGACTTTGCTTCTTATAGGTATTGGTTCTACAATCATCAAGCTGAAGAAAAAGAAGATATCCACAGGTGCGGCTATAGCGATGATGCTGATATTTGTAATTATGATGTTAGTGGCTTCATATCCTTACTTTGTTATTTATCGCGGATTACCCGCGGGAAGCGGCAGAGTTGTTGGTGAGTATACTGAATTTTCTTCCATGTGGACTTACTGGTCCGATGAACAGTGGAAAATTGGAGCCAATAAGTACGGCGACCCAATTTTCAGCGAACCCAAGGAAGCATTTGAGCTCGCTAACGAAGAATTCGAAGACATAATCGAGCTTATTCAGGATGAATACGGATTTGATGATTTCTCAATGAAAACTTATGAACAGTACTCTCATGTGGTATTTAAAGTAAACGCAAGCGGTGATGCCGAAAAACAAAAGTTTAGATTCTTCGAATTCATAGAGATCTACGGAAACAGTCAGAAAACATGGCATTATTTGCCGGCAGAGGGCTGGGTAAGAAATTAAACCGGAATTTAAAAGACCGAGCAAGAGTGCAGAGCAGTGGTAACATAGAATCAGGAAAGTGAGGTAAAACGGATGCAGTACGAGTTCTCAAGCACTGATAAAGAAAAATTCAGTCTTCATGATTGTCGTTCAACATCTGTTGAACTGATAAATGAACGATTAATATTTAAACTGCCGGATGGTTTCTTTAATGTTGATTATTCGGATGATTGGCCTAATACAGGCCGGGCAGAAGTTGAATTTGTAATAGATCCAATGAGGGGTGTTTATCTAAATATATTTGTTGATTCAGACGGCCAGACAATCCGCAAGGATTATATGCTGGATCAGCTGGTTGAAAAGATAAACAATTCTGAATGGGAACTGGAATTCGCTTACCGTTATGATGGTTACGAGGAGGTCCTGTATAAATGCTGGATATGGTTTGATCATGAACCATGGTCCTATGAAGGCGAGTTATGGATTGGTACAAAAGCAGATACGATTTTTAGGTGGAATTCTCCGGAAACCCAAAACTGATTATATTGGAATATATTTGCCGGGATATACCGGAAAATAGTATGCAAAATATGCGATAAAAAAAATGAAACAGGTAAGTTGTCTAAACAGATTGGTTGGGCTTATGATCATAATATTGTGGTGATGACTTCCGATTGTCTATAAAAGGAGGGCCCATGAACGAGAACGTCAGAAAAAACATCAATGAAGCAATCGCTGCAGCAGATGAAACCTTGGAGTATCTCTATGAGGCACGGAAATATCTGGGAAAGGCCGGGAGGCTCGGAATCCTGGATATGTTCGGAGGCGGATTAATTATAGGCATGACAAAGCATAAACGGTTAGATGCTGCCAATGCAAGTTTGCGCCGGGCAAAGGCTTCCCTCATGAAATTCAACAAAGAACTGCATGACATCCCCGGATACACCACGGAAAGCTTCGGCGATGGTTTCAGGTCTGCGGATGCGTCCACAAACGCATTCCTTCAGGATGTGCTGAGCGATAATATGCTCTCTGATTATCTCGTTCAGGAGTCGTTGAACGACACGAGGGACAGAAATGAAAAACTGATCGAACAGATCGAGATCACCAGAGGCATCCTTAAGGACAAACTCATGGCTGATGAATAAGAAGGGGATATTATCCGGAGATCATGATCCGAATGGAAAGATACTACCGGGGTTCCGGTAATTTTATCGGTTCTAATCTTCTTGAGCACACATAATTTGCCGGCAGGACATAATGTCCTGCCTTTTTTTCGCTCAGAGATGCGGAAAACTTTATGATATAATCATTTTATCTTTTATGCTTTATCGCAATAGGGAAACTGTCAATGGAATGTCTTATTAGATAAGCTACAAAAAACGATATTGAAGAACTTCGAGAACTGTACTTGGAGTTGGAAGAAGACGGTGTCAGATATCAGCCGGAGCATTTTGTGATAGGAGAAAGGACTGAGGAGTTCTTTCAATCTATCTTTGATAGTGATAATCAGGATATTCTTGTAGCGGATATCGACGGAAAAGCTATTGGATTTGTTCATGTTATGATCCTTCAGCAGAAGAGGGTTTCGTGTCTGAAACCTCAAAGTGTTATATATCTTCAAGATTTGTGTGTTCGTGAAGGTATGAGGAATAACGGAATCGGAGCAGTTCTTATACGTGCGGCAAAGGATTATGGAAAAATGCATAAAGTGGATTTCATACGGACACAGGTCTTTCCGGGGAACGTTGATGGTATGCGGTTTTATGAGCGGAACGGATTCCGCGAAATGATGAAAACTATAGAATGTCAATCGCTGGATTGAGTTATTCATGATCAAAGGAATTCATCATGTTTCCATGAAGTGCAATACTGAAGAAGAAATGCCATTTTGCTTTGGACCTCTTGGGGAACAGATAGAGTTTTTCCGTGAGAGATAAATCGGGAGTCGGAGGATATTATGTTAAGACTCAGACAGTATAAGGAAACTGATGCCAAGACGATCGCTCAGTGGGTACAGGACAAGGATGCCTTTATGAAATGGGGCGGGGAACTCTTCGGTGAGTTTCCGATTAACGGTGATGTCATAGCCGATGTATATAAGAATAAGAATGGCCTTTGCAAGGAGGAGGACAATTTCTATCCCTGGGTCGCCTTTGATGAAAGCGGTCTCGTCGGACACTTTATCATGAGATATATTAATGGTGACAATAAGATGCTAAGGTTCGGCTGGGTCATCGTTGACTGTAATGTTCGTGGAAAAGGCTATGGCACGGAGATGCTTCGTCTCGGGACGAAGTATGCATTTGAGATCCTTGGAGTAGATAAGATCACAATCGGGGTTTTTGAGAATAATATTCGAGCGCATGCATGTTATAAGAAAGTCGGTTTTCATGAAACGGAGATTGTTAAGAAAGACCCGTGGAATGTGGTGGAGATGGAGATGCTGAGGGAAAAACACATGGATGAAACACATTTCAGAGAGCTTATCGGTGCAAACATGGACATTGATTTAGTCAGTGATAGTGTGCTTTGCAGCTATCCCAATGAAAACAAAGAAGTATTGAATCAATAGAATGGTAATAATCATAACAGGCGCATCCCATGCCGGAAAAACTGTTCTGGCACAAAGGATGCTTGAAAAATACAAATATCCGTATTGTTCAATTGACCATTTGAAGATGGGGCTTATTCGCAGTGGCATAACGTCTCTTACTCCGGAAGATGACGATGAACTTACAGATTATCTTTGGCCGATAGTTCGAGAGATGATAAAAACTGCTGTTGAGAATGAGCAGAACCTTATTGTAGAAGGGTGTTATATACCTTTTGATTGGAAAACCGGTTTTGATGATCAGTATCTTAGGTCGATAAGATTCATCTGTCTTGCTATGTCAGATGAATATATCGATGCACATTTTGAAGAGATAAAATCGCATGGCTCTGATATTGAGACGAGGCTTGATGATTCTTATTGTACTGTTGAACAACTGAAACATGATAATCATCGGTTTATAGACGGCTACAGATCTAATGGTGAAAAAATTATCCTGATCACGGATAATTATAATGAATCAATAAGAGAAGTTTTGGAATGAATGATTATTATATCAGCGAAGCCGGATCTGTTTTTTCAAAAGGAGATAATACAATAGACAGATGATAAAGAATATAGTTTTTGATATAAGTAATGTTTTGGCTCCGTTCAGGTTTAAAGAGTTTCTTGCGGAAAAAGGTTTTGATGCGGCTATGATAAAGAGAATCATCAAAGCTTCTGTTATGACGCCTTACTGGACTGAGTTTGAAAAAGGGAAGCTCACTTATGACGAAGTTATGGATGCATTTATCAGTGCAGACCCGGGTATTGCGGATGAATTACATCAAGCATACGATGAATGTTCGGGCATTATGGGCAAATATGATTATACCGAAGGCTGGATAGGGACGCTGAAGGGGGCCGGTTATAAGCTTTATTGCGTTACCAATTTTACACCGGCCGGATATGAACAGTGTTACGATCGTATCACATTTATAGAGAGATTCGATGGATGTGTTTTTTCGTTCAGAGAAGGCATCGCCAAACCCGACCCGGAGATATACAGGATACTTTTAAGGCGGTATGACCTGAAAGCGGAAGAGTGTGTGTTTATAGATGACACGGAAGAAAATGTACTCAGCGCAGAAAAACTTGGGTTTGCGGGGATAGTATTTACAGGATACGAGAATGCCGTTGCCGGGCTTGACAGAATACTGATGCCTGATTCAAAAAGGATGTAGCCATCTGACTACATCCTTAATTAATTCAGATCATAGAAGATTCTTATTTACAGAAAATACCACAAACTCTCTTATATCTTTTCCTTCACGGGTACCAGTTCGATATATCCTCTTTCTCCTCTTGGCTCCAGCTGGATCCTTGGGTTTTCTTCATCCCACTTATATCCGATGAAAGCGGGATCGTACTTCTTTTCTGCCTGCCAGATCTCATTGATGGCCCGGGCATAATCTTCCTCCGCAAACGGTTCCCCGCGGAACAGAAGATACTTGGCAGCCGGCAGTTCGATGATCTCGAATCCTTCAGGTACGCTTCCGTTGTAATCGTTCTCCACTTCCACACCCTGTACATACTCGTTTGTCACAGGCTTTCTCATTTTTTTCGGAAGCCACATACAGACCGGCTCTCCGCTGATGGATCTGATGCTGGTGAGAAGCCCCCATACATCGCAACCTACTTCTTCGCAATAACTGAAGTATTCGTTGGCTTTTACACCGCGCTTGATGATAACCTTTCTTGCAGGTTTTTCGATCAGCTGGATAAAGACGTTACGGATTTCTTTGCTTTCGCTCATTTCATTCACCTTCCCTTCTTTGGCTTGTTTGATCTCTATTAAGGAAGGGGTAAACAGCCAGACCGGAACCGGACTCGTGGAATATTCCTTCGGATTGCAGCCGAATTCTTTTCTAAATGCCCGCTGATATCCGTCAACGCTTCCGAATCCCATATCCAGGGCGACTTCCAGAATGGTCACATGTTCATCTCTCAGTTTCAATGCGGATTTTGACAGTCTCAGGCGCCTGATGTAAACTGCCGGTGTCATATTCAGATACTTCCGGAACAATCGTCTGGCGTACCACGGCGAAAATGACGACGCTTCCGCAAGATCATCGATCGTGATATCCTCCTGAATATGTTCGCGGATATAATCCTGCATTTTTCTGACCGATTCTCTCTGTTCGTCCATCTGTTTAACTCCTTGTGAGGAGATATTACTCTGTCACTGGTTTTTAACTCTCGACTTTTTTTGCTCTCTTACGAAATTGCTATATGCAAATATTTTAACATAATAGAAATAGCAGGATCAGGCGTTATGTAAACCGGCCCTTTTTCCTTTTTGGCATAGGTAAATCGTGATATGATAAACGAAATCGATAATGTTGTAATACCCCATATTATGAGGATAGATAATGAAAGAAATAACATTTGATGAGCTCAGTGAATTACCCGGGGACACATATGAGCTGATAGATATCAGGGATGACGGCCTTACATCATACGGCATGATTCCCGGAGCTGTTCACATCTTCGTGGATGATCTCGGGACAAGTGAATCTTTGGCTGCAATTCCTCCGGAGAAGAAGCTGGTCTTTTACTGTGAAATAGGACGGATGTCCAAGGAGATAGATGATACCCTTGATCATCTGAAGGGCAGGGATTGCTACAGTCTTTCCGAAGGGTATGTCGGGTACATCAGATCGGGAATGACCGCTCCGGCGGATAAAGAAGAAAAAAGAAAACGTGCCGAAGAGAGTATACAGAAAAAGTTCCACAAGCAGCTGTTTTCTCCGTTCGCAAAGGCCTGTAAGACATATAAGCTGATCGAAGACGGGGATCGTATTGCCGTATGCATATCCGGCGGTAAGGATTCCATGCTTATGGCCAAGCTTTTCCAGGAGATCAAAAACCACAGGCAGAAGGAGTTTGAACTGACTTTCCTTGTGATGGATCCCGGATATAACAAGGAAAACAGAGCTCTGATCGAAAGCAATGCGGACGCACTCGGAATTCCGATCACCGTTTTTGAGAGCACAATATTTGATACTGTTGATACGATAGAGAAAAATCCCTGTTATCTGTGTGCCAGGATGAGGCGCGGATATCTGTACAGCAAGGCCAAAGAACTTGGCTGCAACAAAATTGCACTCGGACATCATTATGACGATGTGATCGAAACGATCCTGATGGGGATGATCCACGGCGCCCAGATACAGACGATGATGCCGAAACTCCACAGTACCAATTTCGAGGGCATGGAGCTTATCAGACCGATGTATCTTGTCAGGGAGGCGGATATCTGTGCATGGAGAGATTACAATGACCTGCATTTTCTTCAGTGCGCATGTCATTTTACGGATACCTGCACCACCTGTCATGAGGACGGTACGACATCGAGCAAGCGCCTTGAAACCAAGAAGCTTATCGCTGAACTGAAGAAGACGAATCCGTTTATCGAGTCCAATATTTTCAGAAGCGTGGAGAATGTCAACCTGGACACCGTAATTGAGTATAAGAAAGACGGAGTAAGACACAACTTCCTCGATGAATACTGAGGCAGAAGAGCCTGTCACGGAAAGGAATAAAAATGGGATACGAGGAAAAAGCCAGAGCAAATCACCGGAACGGAAATAATTGTTCGGTCAGCCTCTTTAAGGCCTTTGCAGATAAGCTGGGTATTTCGGAGGAGGAAGCTGCTCAGATGGCTCCTGCACCGAGATCTGAAGGCGGAAAATGCGGCGGATATTTAGCGGGACGTAAACTGTTGGAAAAGTTAAAGCCCGAAGCTGTGGAGGAATTTGAAAAACGTTTCCATGAACAGAACGGTGATGACAGATGCGCCGAACTGATCATGAAGAGAAGGCTGCAAGGAAAGAACTGTAACGACCTGGTTGGTGAGACGGCAGAGATAATAGAATCAATGCTGTGATCACTTTGAAAACATTCTGAAATACGAAAGTTATAAACATATGGCTGACATTTCAAACGACTGTTCTACAAACGCAAATAGTGATTCTCTGAAGATTTATCTTGAAGACGGTGAGATAAAAATACAGGGAAGTATTGATCTTGGCTATATAGGTTTGTTTGACGATTCGCAGATTGATATTGAAACCTCTTTAGATGAGATAAGGGAATGGGACATAGTAGAGGAAAACCTCGATGCGAATTGCACGGATGATGAACTCATTGATTTCTTGAATGAGTACTATAACAGATTTATCAGGAAGATAGAAAAGAATATTGATAATATCAATGGAACATTTTTGCTTTATGTTTTTACGGATATGGATAGCTGTGAAAATAATTTCATGGTTATCGACGGATTGTTTGATGAAGAGAAACTTATCTATGGTAATGAAGAGGATATTGCCGAAATATATAATCCCGTAAGACAGGGATTGTACACCCTTTCCCCGTACCTTGAGGCTCCCAATGACGGAACCATTCCAAAAGGTCATTTAGAGAGTCTTCTCAGATCATTTTATCCGATGTTTGATTTTGATCATTTTCTTGAAAATATTGTTCCCGAATACATCGGATTAGATGATGGAGAGATTTCTTTCCAATGCTCGGATGATTTTGATTGTGCGATTCTGTGTGGCGCTTATGCGGTTTTGGACGAAGAACTGGCTTTCTCCGATTGGCACAATTTTTAGACTGTTCAATTGATTCTATTGAGGGTGTTGCCATGAAGAAATCTGTTTACTTCATCTTGCAAATAGCTTGGTCGCTCGTCGTATCGGCTCTTACCTGGTATTTCACGCTGATCAATGCAAGCTTTGATTTTTACGGGAACAGCGATAACACTTTATCCGGCATGATATTTGTCATCGGAGCTGCCATATACGTGATTCTGACACTTGCCCATATAGTCATCGGTGCAGTGAAAGTGAAAGAATGGCGCTGGTGGTTCATCCTCATATCATTGGTGATAGCTGTGGCAATCGCTTTTGCCGGTTTGTATCTTGTGGTTTATGGTACGGAGTTTTTGAACCGGACGTTTGGCTTGACTTTTAATTCGTGATGACCGGCAGCATAACTTTGGAAGAGGGGGATATACTTATGGGAATTTTTGATCTGTTTAAAAAGCATAATGACCCGGAGTCGTTTGATTCGTTTCCGGATTTAACTGATTATCGGATATATATTTTTCTAAAGGGCGGCGAACTCAGTGAAGTTAAAACTCAGATGGATGAATACCACGAGATTTACATCACTGAGACAGCATTTTCAACTCAACTGTATAAGCTGGGAGATACACCGTGGACATATGTGGTTCTCACACTTTTGCCCAATGTAGCCGAGATTTCACCTATTTGGGATTATCTCAATATTCTGTTATGGATGAGTGATAAGGCTGAGCAATCGTTTGCTTATGCTTATTCGGATCGTGCCGGAGAGCGCCCGCTGTTTGCCGAACGGGACTGGGACAATCAATATGGTGATTCATGCATAGGTATAGCAAACGGAAAGAATTTCCATGTGGCAATTCCCGCGCAGGAGATTACCTGGAAGCAAAACGTAGCAAAACAGTTTGATTGCCCTAAATACATACTTGATAAGTTTGGTGTGGATATAAATATGGCTCAATGACTTTGCTGTTAGTTTTATGATTATTATGAAGACACATATTTCGGTTATCATACCGGCTCACAATGAAGAAAAGTATATAGCTCGATGTATCCGCTCCATTAAAAAAGCTGAATCCGAGTTTAAAGGTAATGTCGAGATCATTGTCGTTTGTAACAGATGTACCGACAGGACGGCAGAGATTGCGGAATCGCTCGGAGCACGAGTTCTCACTAATGAAGACAGATGTATTGCGAAAGTTCGCAATACAGGTATCGCTGCGGCCAAAGGCCGGATAATAGTTACGATAGATGCGGATAACCGTATGACCCCCGGAACGCTGAGTGAGGTTTATGCGCTTATAAGAAGCGGAAGATATATCGGCGGAGGTGCACCGATACGCTTCGAGAGATATTCATTTCCGCTTTGGCTTAATGACATTATGTGCAGGGTATCCTTTGCCGTTACCGGATTATATAGCGGAATGTTCTGGACCGAAAAGGAAACGTTTGACGCAATAGGCGGATTTGTAGACAAGAAGGCTATGGAAGATGTGGCGACCGCAAAACTGCTGAAAGAATTCGGAAAGAAGAACGGAAAGAAGTATACGACTCTCAGGAAGAATGTACTGATCAATTCTACCCGCAAATATGACGATATGGGTGACTGGCTCTATTTCAAACTCATGATCCAAAATGCCGGAACACTCATAAAGGCTGCATTCGGTGACACGACCGGAGTCGATAAACTGTTGGACGAGCTGTTTTATGACTACAATGACAGACATTAATATGATACAAGAGGGAAAGATGTCAGAGCAATTTTCAAGAACCGAATTACTGCTGGGAAAGCCTGCGCTTGATCGCTTGTCCGGATGCCGCGTGGCGGTATTTGGAATTGGCGGTGTCGGCGGATACGTATGTGAAGCACTGGCCAGAAGCGGTGTCGGTACGCTGGATCTGATAGATGACGATAAGGTATGCCTTTCGAATATTAACCGTCAGATCATTGCGACCACCAAGACTGTCGGGAAATATAAGACCGAAGTTATGAAAGAACGCATTCTGGATATCAATCCGGAAGCGGTGGTGAACACATATAATTGCTTTTTCCTTCCTGAAAATGCATCGGACTTCCCTTTTGAGAAATATGATTATGTTGTTGATGCAATTGATACCGTTACGGCAAAAATTGAGCTGGTGATGCAGTGCCATAATGCTGGAGTTCCTATAATGAGCTCCATGGGTGCGGGAAATAAACTCGATCCCACCATGTTCCGTGTGGCTGATATCTACAAGACCAACATGGATCCTCTTGCGAAGGTCATGCGGCGTGAATTGAAGAAAAGAGGCATAAAAAAGCTAAAAGTCGTCTATTCGGAAGAGAAACCTATTCTTCCGGCGGGTGAGGCGACTGTGGAAAGTCAGACCGATTGCGTTGATCCTGCCGGAACGGACGTAAGGCACACATCCCGAAGAAGCATCCCCGGAAGCACCGCTTTTGTTCCATCCGTTGCCGGACTGATCATTGCAGGTGAGGTCATCAAGGATCTGACACGTTCAAACGCTTAGCCTATTATTGGATTACGACGTGAGTTATGAGGTGGAAAACAAGGATGTTTTCTGCTATAGTGTTTCAGGATTGACCGGAGATGACCATATGAATAATGTTCTGAAAAATAAAAATACAAGCAAATTGTTTCTGACATTCTTTGCAGGCGCTGTCATCCTGCTGATGCTTCTTATCGTATATGTCACGATGGACAGAAGTAAAAGGGAGCAGGCCTATCAGGCATCCGACCTTTTGATCGACCAGGTTCGTAACGTGATCGATGCAAATGAAAAGAAGGAGCAGTCGCTCACCGATTCCCTCAAAGAAAGCTATACATCAAAAGCCAAGGCTGTTGCCTATGTTATCGACAATATTCCTGAGACGGAATACGACATAGCCGAGCAGATCAGGCTTGCAAAGCTTATGTCCATAGATGAGATACATCTTTTTACTGCAGACGGAGAGATATACAGCGGAACTGTTCCGGCATATTATGGCTATACTTTCGATTCCGGCGAACAGATGGCATATTTTAAGCCCATGCTTGATAATAAAGCATTGTCCATGTGTCAGGATGTTACGCCGAATACCGCGGAAAGCAAACCGATGATGTACGCGATTTGCTGGAATGACAAGGGTACCCGTATGATCCAGATCGGCATTGAGCCCAGGCGTCTGATCGAGGAAATGCAGAGCAATGCCATATCTGAAGTAGTCAATAATATTCCTGCTTATGAAGGCGTGAATATCCTTGTCGCCGACACTGAAACCGGTGAGATACTCGGTGCTACCGTAAATCGTCATGTCGGAAAAACTCTGTCCTCTCTGGGGGTTGCTCCGGATAACCTTTCAACCGATGAGGTTACACATTTTAAAGCTACCGTAGATCATAAGTCTTCCTATTGCGCAGTCCAGCAGCACGAAGACTATATTATAGTTGTTGTGCAGGAAAAGGAGGAAGTTAACAAAGAACTTCCGCTTACAATGCTGCTTATTTTTGTATATCTGCTGATCGCGGCCATACTTCTCGCTGTCGTCGTTAAGCGTATGTCTGAAAGAAGAGAGAGGGCAATAGCTATCTCGGAAAGAGCCGTCGCGGCCAATGAAGCAAAATCATCATTTTTGTCAAATATGTCACATGAGATCCGCACTCCGATCAATGCGATCCTTGGTATGAATGAGATGATCCTTCGTGAGAGTACGGAAGCATCTACTCTTACATATGCTCAGAATATCAAGACTGCCGGAAATACGCTGCTGGGCATAGTAAATGACATCCTTGATTTTTCAAAGATCGAAGAAGGCAAAATGAGTATCGTTCCCGTTGACTATGATCTTCTCGTCACGCTGAAGGATCTTGTAAATATGATCGAGATCAAACTCGATGCCAAGAAACTTAAGCTGATACTGG
This sequence comes from Lachnospiraceae bacterium, assembly GCA_016285265.1. Taxonomy (GTDB): domain Bacteria; phylum Bacillota; class Clostridia; order Lachnospirales; family Lachnospiraceae; genus AC2028. The sequence continues at coordinate 1,401 of JAEEQL010000061.1, read as the reverse complement.
ATTTTGATGAAAATACCCCTAAGCTTCTGCACGGTGATGAGATCAGGATCAAACAGATCATAACCAATATGCTCACCAATGCAGCAAAGTATACGGAACGCGGAAATGTTACTTTCAGTGTTTCGTATGAAAAAATCCCTTCTGAACCTGACAGCATGATGCTGAATGTTTCGGTAAAGGATACCGGAATAGGCATCAAAAAGGAAGATATGGACAAACTTTTCTCCAAGTTTGACCGTATCGAGGAAAACCGCAACAGGAATATCGAAGGGACGGGCCTTGGAATGAGTATTACCAAGGAACTTCTTGAGATGATGGGAAGTTCTCTTCAGGTTTCAAGTATATACGGCGCAGGCTCGGAATTCAGTTTCTCCGTCAAGCAGACGGTTGTATCCTGGGAGCCTGTGGGGAATTTTGAGGAAGCCCGGAAAGAAATCCATGAAGAAGTGAAGGAATATAAGCAGAAGTTTGAAGCGCCGGATGCAAATATACTGGTTGTGGATGACAATAATATGAATCTGCTGGTTTTCACAAGACTCCTGAAGCAGACTAAGGTGAAGATAGACACAGCCAAGAGCGGAGATGAGGCTATAGGCATGATACTTAAGAAAAAATATGACGTCATCTTCCTTGACCATATGATGCCTGAAAAGGATGGAGTTCAAGTACTTAAGGAGTTAAAAGAAGGACCCGTAAATCCCAACTCCGGAACCCCGTACATCTGTCTTACGGCAAATGCGATCACCGGTGCCAGAGATGAATATATAAAGGCAGGTTTTGACGATTATCTCGCAAAGCCTTTTGAACCCAGTGAACTCGAGGAAATGCTCTTTGATCATCTCCCCAAAGAAAAGATCAGATCCTGATAAACGATAACCGTTCGAAGAAATGGTGTGGATATTCCGCACCATTTCTTTTTTGTTAACAGTAATAGAAAATTAATGATTTATACTATGGAGTTACTTTTTAGCCGTGACTGTTCATGATAAAATAATCGGGGGGTGAAAATGTATCCGGGAGTATAAGTAAATGGCAGATTATAAAGAAAGCAAGGATAATCCTTTGCACAAAGAATATGGCATGTGGAACAATACATGCTATATCGTTCGGAAAATGGCTGAATTTCAGCCTTCAGTACTGTTTCTGATGGTACTTGGCTTTGTGGCTAAGTCTGTCTTTCCCTATTTCATGGGAATTTTCGGAAAATACGTAATTGATATCATACAGGCCGATAACGGAGCTTCCGGTGAGGGTGAACTCGTAAGACTCATCCTGATCGCAGGCATTATTGCGGCTCTCTTAAGATTATGTACGGCGATCTATGATTCCAAGGCATGGTATCGTTTCATTTTTGTCCGCATGAATATGATCACCGAACGAATATCTAAAGTGCTGAGTCTT
>JAEEQL010000179.1 GCA_016285265.1 Lachnospiraceae bacterium | reverse complement strand
GCATCGTTGTGTTCGGACAGACTCTCACGGAGCTTCGCATACTCTTTCTTTTCCAGGAGAGTAAGAAGCTCATCAAAAATATTCAATTCTTCCATCGTGCAACCTCCGTGATGACGGCAAAGCCCGCCCCACGATCCGGATGCTGCTTAAATAAGGGAAGCCGGGTGGTGAGGCAGATCTGCCGTGATCATATAATGCGTACTTCGGGGAACAGAGTCTGTACTTCGACTGTCACCTGTCATATGATCACCACCCTTCTTTAGAATTTTGGAATGTTTGATCGTTTTCCGACTACATTCTATTCACGGGGGCATTAAATGTCAATGTTTTCGGCGATATTTTTGAAGGCGGGAGCCATGTCAAAAAATGGTCTTTTTTTGACTAAAAATTCGGTGAATTGCATGCCGCCTTGAGTATAAAATCATCTCATGAGGGGAACAGATCACCGTATCGGAAAGGAGAACTTACATAAATGAACGAAACATTGAAAGTACTTGAAACAAGGAGAAGCTGCAGGCATTTTAAGCCTGATATGATCTCTGATGAAGAACTCAAGGCTATCGTAAGAGCAGGAACATATGCCGCGACCGGAATGGGAAAGCAGAGCCCTATCATCATTGCCGTAACCGACAAGACAGTTCGCGATGAGATCTCCGAGGCAAACCGAAAAGTAGGCGGATGGGATGAAGGCTTCGATCCTTTCTACGGAGCTCCCGTGATCCTCATCGTCCTTGCCAAAAAGGAAGTCGGAACATACCTTTATGACGGATCACTCGTCATGGGCAATCTGATGAACGCCGCAGAGAGTCTCGGTGTCGCAAGCATATGGATCCACAGGGCAAAGGAAGAATTTGAGTCCGATTTCGGAAAGGCTATTCTTGATAAGCTCGGCATAAACGGCGAATACGAAGGCATCGGACACTGTGCTCTCGGTTACGCAGCTGAAGCTCCCGGAGTGCCTGCGCCCAGAAAAGAGAACTACGTTTATTACATTTAAGACAATTCTACTCTTTTGATTTTTCTACCCTCCCATAGTCCCGGGGCATTGTCCCCGGGACTCTTTTTGATTTGCAAACCCTGTGAATGACGATATAATGTAGGTGCATTATTCCGTTGGAATAGATAATCATTATTACGTATATTTTTTTGAGAACCACGGTTTTAATGATTACAATATCATCGGAAAATTTGAGATATAAAGGAGGTTATTATATGGAAGAGCTATACAATAAATTAATCGCAATTCCTGATTCATATTTTGGATTTGTTATGGGAATAATCTCCTATGCAAAAAGAAAACCGGAAAGATTACAGAGGGTGCTGCAGTTTATCAATGACAATAATGATCTGACTCCCTCAGATGTAGTTAAATATGTTATCGACCAGCCGGATTTTCATGAGTTTGATTTGGGATTGAATGAAATGGTTGGCTGAGGGTACTGTTCTTTATGATTCATTAACAAAGAGTCATCCTTCGGGATGACTCTAATAGTTCACAGAGATATTGAATATGGCTGAAATAGTTAAGATCAACGATAAAACCTGGCGCAGGCTGTTGATGCATCGAACAGGGATTTCCTTGCCGTGCAGATCAACATCACGGGAAAGGCACTTGAATTCGCGAATCTTCTGAAGAAATAAATGAGATTATTTATCGCAATACAATTTGATGACGAAATACTGGATGCTCTGACCGGTTTTCAGAGTGAGCTCCGTGAGCAGGGGGTAAAGGGCAATTTCACATCGCTTGAGAATCTGCATCTTACGCTTGCGTTCATCGGCGACTGTAACGATTCCGATGCGGTACTCGATGCGATGGAAGCGTCGAACTTCAGACCCTTCGATATCAGTCTTGACGGAGTGGGACATTTCGGAGATTTGTTCTGGGTGGGGCTTTCGGATAATCCTGCACTGAATGCTTATGTGAAGAGGCTCAGGCACTGTCTTGCGGATGCGGGGATTCCATTTGATAAGAAGCGCTTTTCGCCGCATATAACGCTGATACGCAGGGCTGAATATAAGTACGAGGGAGAAATACCTGTTTACGATGTTCCGAAGGGCAGGATGAAGGTGGAAAGCATTTCACTTATGCGCTCCGATAGAGGAAAGCACGGGATGATATATACCGAGATCGGTTCGGTGGAATAACGGAGAATAACGGTGAATGCCTGGCGTATGCAGGGGCAAAACTGCGTTTGTACAGTGGCTGAATGTGTAAGGCGCGTATGAGAGAATTTGATGAAAAAGAGATAATGGAAAAGTACGAAAGGCTTAAGAAGAAATATGTGAATCCTTTCGTGCCGGATCTGAGCAGGGATGTGGAGACGAGGTTCATCAAGGATAATGAATTTTTGGAGAATTCATTCAGCAGAGCCTTCACGCCGCATATCTGCAAGGGAAAGCTGCTTTTCAATAAGGATCGCAAGGCTATTCCGAAAAATGCGGACAGCCGGAATTACCTCAAGTTGATCTATGACGGGGAAGGAAAACTCCTGAGAAGTGAGTACGATATGGGAGGCGCCGGCTCCACCTGGTCGAGCTCGTCAGACAGGAAGAATATAACATTCTGTGTATCGGACAACCTTTGGATAGATTGCATGGCAGAGGCGGGCTCTGACGGAAAATACAGATACAACTGGGTGATGTTTGAACAGAGCGAATACGATGATGAAGGAAGGCTTGTGAGCGTCGAGAGGTTTAAGGGTGATCCTGTCTTTTTGGGAGATGTTGTCGTTAATGCCGAGTATTATGAGTATGAAGACGGAGTCCTGAGCCACATTACGGAGTACAAGGATTTCCATTCGGATCTTCCCAAGATGTCAAGGGATCTTGTAATGATGAATATGCCCGACAGAGTGTTCAATCCCGATGTGATCAATTACTCTTTTGAAAGATCGGGAAGTGATGTCATTTGCACAAGAATGCATTATTTCAGAGTGTCACAGTCGTTCACGGATAAGATCACGATTCCTGAGAAGGAACTGATCAAGATGAAGGAACACGGTATAAGG
>JAEEQL010000060.1 GCA_016285265.1 Lachnospiraceae bacterium | reverse complement strand
GAAGAGTTTGAAAAGTGGCTTAGCGACGATTATTTTGACGAGGCTACAAAGCAGGAACTTCTTGCGATCAGAAACGATGAAAAGGAGATCGAGGACCGCTTCTACAGAGAACTTGAATTCGGTACCGGAGGCCTCAGGGGCGTTATCGGAGCCGGAAGCAACCGTATGAACGTCTATACCGTAAGAAAGGCTACCCAGGGACTTGCCAATTACATCATCAAGGCGGGAACCCAGGCCAAGGGCGTTGCTATCTCTTTTGACTGCAGACGCATGAGCCCCGAGTTTGCCGATGTTGCGGCTCTCTGCCTTGCGGCAAACGGCATCAAGGCTTACGTTTTCGATGAACTCAGACCCACTCCCGAGCTTTCCTTTGCGTTAAGGGAGCTTGGATGCACCGCAGGTATCAATATAACAGCAAGCCACAATCCCCCCGAGTACAACGGATACAAGGTTTACTGGGAGGACGGCGCTCAGGTAACACCTCCTCACGACACCGGCATCATCGGCGAGGTTTTCGCTATCAAGGAGTACAGCGACTGCAAGACCATGGACAAGGATGATGCGGTCGAGCAGGGCCTTTACATCTCCATCGGAAAAGAGATCGACGACAAGTACATGGTCGAGCTTAAGAAGCAGAGCCTTCATCCCGAGATCATTAAGGAAGTTGCGGGCGATATCAAGATCGTCTACACACCTTTCTGCGGAACCGGCAATAAGCCCGTAAGACGCATCCTCGAAGAGCTCGGATACAAGAATGTTTACGTTGTTCCCGAGCAGGTAGGACCCGATCCCGAGTTCACCACACTTGCTTATCCCAATCCCGAAGATCCCAAGGCTTTCGAGCTTGCTCTTAAGCTGGCTAAGGAAAAGGATGCGGATATCGTTCTTGCGACCGATCCCGATGCGGACCGTCTCGGTGTATATGCCAAGGACAGCAAGACCGGCGAGTATGTCGCATTTACAGGAAATATGTCCGGAATGCTGATCGCAGAGTACATCCTCAGGGAGCGCACCGCACTCGGAACCATGCCCTCGAATCCTACTCTTGTAACCACCATCGTCACAACCAACATGACCTTCCCCATGACCAAGGCTTACGGCGTTAAGCTCATCGAGGTCCTCACCGGATTTAAATACATCGGAGAGCAGATCAAGATTTTCGAGCAGAACGGAAATAAGGACAATAACTACGTATTCGGACTTGAGGAGTCCTACGGATGCCTTGTCGGAACACATGCAAGGGATAAGGATGCGATCGTGGCGGTCGAGATGCTCTGTGAGGTTGCTTCATGGCTCAAGAAGCAGGGCAAGACCCTTTGGGATTTCATGATCGAGGTTTATGAGAAGTACGGATACTTCAAGGAGACCCAGTTCACCCTTACCATGAAGGGTGCGGAAGGTGCCGAACAGATCGCGGCACTTATGGACAAGCTCAGAAACGATCCTCCCAAGGCATTCGGAGAGTTCGAGGTTCTTAAGTTCAGGGATTACAAGAAGGATGTCGTCATCGATATGAAGACCGGCGAAAAGGGAACCACAGGCCTTCCTTCATCCAATGTTCTCTACTTTGACCTTCCCGATGACAACTGGTGCTGCGTAAGACCTTCCGGCACCGAGCCCAAGATCAAGTTCTACATGGGCGTAAAGGGAACGAGCCTTGAGGATGCCGCAGCCAAGTCCGCTGCTCTTACCGAAGGCGTTAAGGCATTCGCATAAACCAGTCATTATGTGGGGCGGTTTTCTTACCCGAAAACCGTCCCTTTTTTAAAATAATATGGATATCATATCAGTAACTAAAAGAAGTTTAGGCTACATTAAGAGAAACGGTGTCAGTGCCGGAATTCTGGAGATTGCAGAGAGCATGTCCGGGCGTGATTCGCGCGGCTCGGATTACCGCAGGCCCACGGAATATGAGATATCTGTCATGAGGAGACTGTCGGAGAGGCTTTCCCGCACTCCCCTTATTTCCGTGCTCGTTCCCGCATATAATACGGATCCCGTATTCTTCAGGGAGATGGCGGAGAGTGTTCTGGCACAGGCATATGATAAGCTCGAGCTCATAATCGCCGATGCTTCCGAGGATAAGAGCGCCCTCAGGTCGATCTGCGACGAATTCGGGGATATCAGGGTTAAATACATCTCCCTTCCCTCCAACAGGGGCATTTCCGAGAATACAAACGAGGCTCTTAAGGAGGCTTCGGGTGAGTATATAGCTCTTTTGGACCACGACGACCTTCTTACTCCGGATGCCCTTTTAAGGATTGCAGAAAACATAATCAGCTATTCCAAGAGGATCGGCAAAGAGCCCGATGTCATATATTCGGACGAGGACAAGACAAATGCCTCCGGCAGGGATTTCAGTGAAAGGAATTCAAAGCCTGATTTTGACCCGAATCTTCTTCTTAACAATAACTATATCTGCCACCTGACCGTGATGAAGGCTTCCCTTATGAAAAAGCTCGCCTTCAGGCCCGAGTATGACGGTGCGCAGGATTATGACCTGCTCCTTAGGGCAATGCGTGAGGGAGCGGGCTTTTCCCATGTTCCCCAGATCCTTTACCACTGGAGGATAAGTCCCGCTTCGACCTCCTCCAACACATCGGGGAAGCTCTATGCCTATGATGCCGGTATCAGGGCTCTCGAAGACCACGCGGCTGCCTTTGACATCAAGGCGGATATCTATAACCTCAGAAATGTGGGATATTACGAATTCCGCTATCGCGGAGATATATTTGAGAGCAGACCGGATCTCGGAGCCGTCGGCGGAAGGGTCGTTACCGATGCCCACAGGGGCAGGATCTGCGGCGGTATCATGGATAAGGAGGGAAAGCTCCTTTATGAGGGGCTGCCGGTCGGATATACCGGATATTTCCACAGGGCAATGTGCCAACAGTCGGCCAGCGCCCTCGATATCAGATGCATAAGGCTGAATCCCGAGTTCCACGATGATTTTTATAAGATCACCGGAGTCAGATATTCCGAGCACAGGGTTCCCGGAATCGTATCACTCAGACCTCACGAGACGGGCAGAGCGCCCCAGGACGGAGAGAAGGTATTCGATGCCAAGAATCTGCTCCCCGAAGGTGATGTTATAGAGATGAGCATGGAGCTTTCGGCCAGGATAAGAAATGCCGGATACGGATTACTCTATTATCCCTGCTGGCAGGTAGTTAAATGAATAAAGTAACTATAGTTATTCCAAATTACAACGGCGAGAAATTCCTTAAGGGCTGCCTTGATTCTCTGAGGCCCTCTGTTCAGAATGCAGCGATAACATATGATATCGTTGTTGTGGACGATGCTTCGACGGACAGCAGCAGAGAAATCGTAAAAGGCTATCCGGAGGTCAAAATAATAGCCCTTGAGAAGAACGGAGGCTTCCCAAATGCAGTAAATACGGGCATTCGGGCATCTGAAACACCATATGTTATTTTATTAAACAACGATACGAAGGCAAAACCCGGATTTGTCCAGTCTTTATATAATACCATACGAAATGATAACAAGTGTTTCTCTGTTTCCGCATCGATGAGGATGTGGGATAATGAGGAGCTGATGGACAGCGCCGGGGATATTTACTGTGCACTCGGATGGTCCAGATCGAGGGGAAAGGGAAGGAGAGCTTCAGGCTACAGCAAGCCCTGCAAAGTCTTCTCATCCTGCGCCGGTGCTGCAATCTACAGGAGAGAGTTGTTCGATATCGTAGGTTATTTTGACCCCCTGCACTTTATGTATCTGGAGGATCTGGACATATGCTGGAGAGCACTTCTCCATGGATTCAATAACAAGTATGATCCTAATGCGGTAGTGGTTCATTACGGTTCTGCGACCACCGGATCGAAATATAACAGTCGTAAGGTAATTTTTTCAGCTCAAAATAACATCTATGTTGTATTCAAGAACATGTCAGTCATACAGCTGTTATTTAATTTTCCGTTCCTTGTCGCAGGCTTTGTTGTGAAGACCGCATTCTTCGTTAAAAAGGGTCTCGGCAAGGATTATCTGAAAGGGCTTTCCGAAGGCATCAAAAAGTCTTTCGGAAAGGGCCGGGGAAACAGATTTAAGGGTTTTACGAAGATCATACCCAGGCTCGCCCTTATCGAACTGATACTTCTTAAGAATATCTTCTCGGTCCTCAGGGATACCTGAGTGAAACAGGGGGACGGTTCACCCCCTGTTTTCCATTTATTAAGAAATGTTTAAAAAATCCCCCTGAACTGTCTTAAGTCCCCTAAATGTTGTAAAATCGTTAATGGATTGGAGTTAGGGGAATGATCAGAGATAACCAGCATATCCTTAATAGGATCAACGTACTGATTGATGCGGTCATCATAGCCGTATCACTGGTCCTTGCATTCCACTTGTATTTCTTTGTCAGGCCACCCGAGTGGATCTATTATCTGGGGATCGAGTACTACTACGAGATCCTTCCCTTTGTTGTTCCCGGATACATCCTCGTATACAGCTTCTGCGATATCTACACCTCCCGAAGGACCGGAAGGCAGCAGTGGGAGCTTTTCGATCTTATCAAAGCCAACATCATTGGCCTTCTGGCCCTGATGCTTTTTGTATATAACATTGCCCGTGACATCAACTACTCCCGTGGCGTTCTCTGCACCTTCTGCGTCCTCAATATCTTCTTCTGTTTCTTCTACCGGATGATCCTCAGGTCCATCCTCCGGACATTCAGAAAAAAAGGATACAATATCAAGCATGTGCTCCTTGTCGGATATTCCAGGGCAGCGGAAAACTATATGGACCGCATCAGGGAGAATCCCCAGTGGGGCTACAATGTCGTAGGTGTTCTCGATGACCACGTTCCCGCGGGTGCCGTTTATCACGGGGTCAAGGTTCTCGGAACCCTCGGAAATCTCGAATATATCCTGCCGGAGCATAAGCTTGACGAGATCGTCATAGCCCTTCCCCTCGAGGATTACGAAAAGCTCGAAGAGACCGTAAGCATATGCGAAAAATTCGGTGTACACACCAAGTTCGTACCCGACTATAACAGCGTCATCCCTACCAAGCCCTATACCGAAGATATCGGCGGCCTTCCCGTCATCAATATCCGCTACGTCCCCCTTACCAACAGTGGCAACAGCTTCGTAAAGAGGCTTTTTGATATTTTTGCCTCATTTATAGGAATAGTGATCACCTCGCCCGTAATGCTCATCGTCGCAATCCTTATTAAGCTGACGAGCAGAGGTCCTGTCATCTTCAAGCAGGAAAGGATCGGCCTTCACAATAAGCCCTTCAAGATGTACAAGTTCCGCTCGATGAGGGTCCAGAGCGAAAAGAAAGAAAAGAAGGGCTGGACCACCAGGAATGACCCCAGGGTCACATACGTCGGAAGATTCATCAGAAAGACCAGCATCGACGAGCTTCCGCAGCTTTTCAACATCCTTAAGGGAGATATGAGCCTCGTCGGTCCCAGACCCGAGCGTCCCCAGTTTGTCGAAAAGTTCATGGAAGAGATCCCCAGATACAACGTAAAGCACCAGGTCCGTCCGGGACTTACCGGCTGGGCTCAGGTCAACGGCCTCAGGGGAGATACATCCATCCGTAAGAGGGTTGAGTACGATATCTACTATATAGAGAACTGGAGCTTCTTATTCGATATCAAGATAATCCTGATGACGTTCATAACGGGATTCATCAATAAGAACGCTTACTGATACGGAAAGTTTAGGAGTGAATATGGCATCAAATCCCGGGTCCGGGAGACCCGCAAAGAAAAGTAAAAATTCAAGCGCAAGGACCAGACGAAAGATGGTCGTATTTGTCATCGAGGTGATAATCATCCTCGGTATGATCGGCGTGCTCTGGTATGTAATGAAGCACACTCAGACGACCGATGACGAAGGTCCCATCTATGCCGATGTGGCTGACCTTTCTCCGTCCGATATCGGTATTTCCGAGTCTGTTCTGAGAAATGCCGACGGCGGTGCAATGGACGGATATACCAATATCGCCCTGTTCGGCGTGGATGCACTCTCTTCCAAGGGAAGCGATCTTCTTAAAGGCTACAGGAGCGACACCATAATGATCGCGAGCATCAATAACGCGACAGGCGAGGTAACGCTCGTATCCGTTTACAGGGACACCTTCCTTAATCTCGGAAATGACAGCTACAACAAATGCAATGCCGCATATGCCAAGGGCGGAGCAACGCAGGCCGTTACGATGCTCAACGCAAACCTTGATCTTAATATCACCAACTGGATCACGGTAAGCTACAAGGCGCTCGCGACTGTTATCGACGATCTCGGCGGTATCATGATCGATGTCGAATCCAATGAAATAGACCATCTGAACAATTACCAGATCGCGGTCGCACAGGCTATCGGAATTCCCGAGGACAGCATCACTCCCGTAAGAGAGACGGGTTACCAGCTCCTTAACGGAATGCAGGCTGCCGCATACTGCAGGATCAGATATACGGACGGCAACGACTTCAAGCGTACCGAGCGCCAGAGAGAGGTTCTTGAGGCGATACTTGCCGAGGCCCAGACCCGTGATGCCGCAACGCTCACCGGTATCTTTACCGATGTAATGAACTACACCTACACAAGCTTTGACGAGAAGACACTTCTCGATATGGTACTTAATGTAAAGGGTTATACCATAGTCCGCGACGGAGGTTTCCCCTCGATGGATATGATGGCGGGTGCAAACCTCAAGGCATACGGTGACTGTGTCGTTCCCACCACCCTTGAAGATAACGTCATCTGGCTGCACGAGTATCTTTTTGACGACAGAAATTACGTTCCCAGCGACCAGGTAAAGGCATTCTCCATGTATATAGAGACGGAAACGGAAAATTATATCAGGAAGTAGATTTGAATATTCAGGTAATAATCCCGGTCTATAAGCCGGATAAAAAGTTAATAAAGCTCATCGAAAGACTTAAAAACCAGACTCTTACGCCTCACGGCATAAACCTCATCCATTCGGCGGGTGATGAGCCGGATGAGACAGTGGAGCTGGTGAAAAAGGAATTCCCCGATATTCGAATCATGGAGATCAGGGTTTCCGAGTACGATCACGGCGATACCAGAAGAAGAGCGGTAAGGAACACACCCTGTGATATCTTCGTTATGATGACCCAGGATGCGGTCCCTGTTTCCGACGATCTTATCGAAAAACTCGTAACTCCCCTTAAGAATCAGATGGAAAAGGAAGAAGCGGATAATCCCGGATCCCATGCGGGAGCGATCGCCTGTGTCTTCGCGCGGCAGATGCCCGGAACGGGATCGTCTCCTTACGAAAAGCTTGCAAGGCTCCATAATTATTCGGAGCTTTCCAAGACCAAATACAAGTCAGATATAGAGAAGATGGGCATCAAGGCCTTCTTCTGCTCGGATGTGTGCTGCGCATACAGAAGGGATATCTACGAGGAAGCCGGCGGATTCATCAAGAGCACGATCTTCAATGAGGATATGATAATTGCAAGGAAATTCCTTGAGCTCGGCTACGGCATAAGGTATGAAGCCACGGCCAAGGTCATCCATGCGCATAACTATACCGCTAAGCAGCAGTTTAAGAGAAACTTCGATCTCGGTGTGAGCCAGGCGATGCATCCCGAGGTCTTTGCGGACGTAAGCTCCGAATCGGAAGGATTTAAGTTCGTTGGCGGCAGCATAAAGCTTCTTATGAAAAAGCGTGCATTTCTGCTGATCCCGGGCTTTATCACCCAGTGTGCATTCAAGCTTGCGGGCTTTAAGCTGGGCAGAAATTATGAAAAATTGCCCGAATGCTTTATAATGAAATTTACGGCTAACAAAAAATACTGGCTGAAGATGAAAGAGAGTAACTAAAAAATGTGCGGAATTGTCGGATACGTAGGAAAGAAACAGGCTGCCCCCATTCTTCTTGAGGGGCTTTCAAAGCTTGAATACAGAGGATATGACTCTGCGGGTCTTGCCGTAAGGGACGGCGATAACCTTGCTGAGGTAGTCAAGGAAAAAGGAAAACTCAAGGAGCTTTCCGAGAAGGTTGACGGAGGAAGAGCCCTTAAGGGAACCTGCGGAATAGGCCATACCAGATGGGCTACCCACGGTGAACCCAGCCAGATCAACGCCCATCCCCATGTCAGCGGAAACTGCACCCGTTCAGGATCCGGTGCCGTTGAGAGTGAGGTTGTAGGTGTTCATAACGGTATCATCGAAAACTATCAGGAGCTTCGCGACAAGCTTTCCAAGCACGGATACCAGTTCTATTCACAGACAGACACCGAAGTAGTCATCAAACTTATCGATTATTACTATAAGAAATACAAGATTGGCCCCGTTGATGCGATCGCCAAGACCATGGTCAGAGTCAGGGGTTCGTACGCACTTGAGGTTATGTTCAAGGACCGTCCCGGTGAGATCTGGACCGCCAGAAAAGAAAGCCCCATGATCATCGGTATCGCAGACGGTGACTGCTATGTTGCATCCGATGTTCCCGCTATCTTAAAATACACAAGACAGGTGTACTACATCGGAAACCTTGAGATGGCATGTCTCGCAGACGGAAAAGCCACTTTCTATAACCTTGACGGCGATGTCATCGAGAAGGAACTTACCGAGATCAAATGGGATGCCGAGGCTGCGGAAAAGGGCGGTTTCGAGCACTTCATGATAAAGGAGATCCATGAGCAGCCCAGGGCTGTCGAGGATACTCTTTCAAGTGTATGCAAGAACGGAAAGATTGATCTTTCATCCGTCGGACTTACCACCGAAGAGATCGAAAAGGTTGACCGTATAACCATCGTTGCCTGCGGAAGTGCATGGCATGCCGGAATGGTCGGCCAGTACGTAATGGAGGACCTCGCAAGGATCCCCGTAAGAGTCGAACTGGCATCGGAATTCAGATACAGAAAGCCCATCCTTACTCCCGACCAGCTTGTCATCGTAATAAGCCAGTCCGGCGAGACCGCGGATTCACTCGCGGCACTCAGGGAGGCTAAGGCACAGGGCATCAATACCCTCGGAATAGTCAACGTAGTCGGATCATCCATCGCAAGGGAAGCTGACAATGTCTTCTATACAATGGCAGGTCCCGAGATAAGCGTTGCGACCACCAAGGCATATTCCGCACAGCTCATCGCTATGTACTGCCTTGCAATCGAATTCGCCAAGGTAAAAGGAAAGATAGATGACGAGCAGTACGCACATCTTATAGAAGAAATGAAGACCATCCCCGACAAGATCGGAAACATCCTTCTCGATAAGGAAAGGATCCAGTGGTTTGCGGCAAAGTATGCAAACGCTCACGATATCTTCTTTATAGGAAGAGGGATTGATTATGCCGTAACTCTCGAGGGAAGCCTTAAGCTCAAGGAGATTAGCTACATCCACTCCGAGGCATATGCCGCCGGTGAGCTCAAGCACGGAACCATAAGCCTCATTGAGGAAGGAACCCTTGTTGTAGGCGTTCTCACACAGTCCGACCTCTACGAGAAGACCGTCAGCAACATGGTTGAGTGCAAATCCAGAGGTGCATATCTCTACGGACTAACGATGGCGGGCAATTACAAGACAGAGGATACCTGCAACTTCGTATCCTACATCCCCAAGGTTGATGAGCACTTCGCGGCAAGCCTTGCGGTAGTTCCTCTCCAGCTCCTCGGATACTACGTATCCGTCGCAAAGGGACTCGATGTGGACAAGCCCAGGAACCTGGCTAAGTCGGTTACAGTGGAATAGATCGGAAAAGAACAAGAACTCCGGCAGGTGCCGGAGTTCTTTTAGAATTGAAAATATTCGGCAAGAGCATCCCTTCGCAAATGAAAACAATCATAAAAATCTGAATTATCGACTCCTGTCTTGTACGGATCATAGGAACCGACAACATGGATGTCATATTTTTCGGCTATTTCCCCGGAATACTGTTCCAGTTCATACAATAAAAACCGATCTTCACCGGATTCCTGCAGCCTGTCCCATAAAGCGGGACATATCGGACAAAGGAAAAATTCGACTTCGACACCTCTTTCGTCAAGATATTTGATCAGCATTTCAAAGTGCTCTTTGTAATAATCGCTTATGTTTCGTTCAGAGCCAAAGCGTTGTTCTATGTCAACAGAGTTTGAGTTGTCGATCACATCCTCGACAGTCCGGCTTCGGTATGACAGTCCGTATTCCCAGCTGCCGTCCGGTAAATAATGGTCAACATCGGTATTTTCATCGGCTATACCCCATCTGGTTTCGGGAGGGATGATCGAACCGTTGCTCTTGATGAAATCTAACGATGATTGGAAATATGATACGGAAAACATAAGTGACAGTTTGTTCTTGAGTTCCGGAACTGTAATGCCGTTTTCCGGTAATGAGTATTCTTTCCCCTCGAGTTTGCCGATCATATACGAAGCATAATTCATATAATCCGGATTCCAGCTGTCGGAAACAAAGTAATCGTCGAAGAAGTACGTATCCACGCAGATGATCACCTTGTCATATTTTATTTCATTAAGATCGAGCAATCCGAAGATCGCCATGTAATCGTTGTAATTCATGGCTGAAACGGAAAGATTATAATAACTGTCGGTTCCGACGTGTTCGTGTCCGATCTCCATACTGAGACTGGGCCCCACGGTTATGCAATCGACATGCTTGTCAATGTTTTCGATCAGGTACTTCTTTACTTCTCTTTCGTCACCGTTAGCACCGGCGAAATATGGTTTTTTTCCGTCGAGAATAGCCTGAGCTATCTCTGTGCCGGGATCATGGAACATATTGGCGGGATCTTCGTAAATGTTCACAAAAACGAGAACAAGCAGCATCGGAAGAACGACCAGCAGTTTTAATCCCTTTTTTATTTTCTGCATAACTTCTCCTAGAATTGAAAATATATGAAGGGAGATTGTCCCACAAGTCCGAATGCAAAAATGATAAATACTTCGATATAAACGGCAATGATCCTGAAGGGTTTCTTTAGCTTATCCGTAACTGAGAAAATAGTATATCCTTTATAAACGGCCAGATCGGATATGAATAAGAGGATCAGACCGAATGCCATAAGGATAATGTCACATGCTGTCAGACCGAAAGCTGCAGTGGCAGTGAAAGGCGATGTGAGAGCGATCGGATGTGTAAATGCATGTTTGATTATATTAAGACAATTATGTATTTCTCCCGAGCATACGACCATCCATATGGTACACACCAATATGAACGTTCTGATCATCCGGAACACTTTCCATCCGGGATTCGCTGTGTTGATCCTTAGTTTTTTTACAATGACTCCGAAAAGGGGCTGGCAGATGTCACTCAGGGTGAGCAGCAAAAACGGCATGATGCCGGATGCAATCATAAATATAATGGTCCCCCCGTGCCACAACCCGAGCAAGAACCATAGACAGAACATTGATATGTAAAGCGGAATTTTCTTTCCTGCTTTTTTTCCGAATGCTTTTTTTGCTTTCTTTCCGATCTTCTGAACAAATGCCGTTCTTTGGATGGGATACATCAGGTAATCTTTAAACCATAATCCGAGAGTGATGTGCCATCTTTGCCAGAATTCCTTTATGGTTTCCGAAAAGAACGGAGCATTAAAGTTTTCGGGAAGATCGATGCCGAATAATGATGCCGCACCCATGATGATATCCATGCAGCCGGAAAAGTCCGTATATAACTGTATGGCGTAGCAGAAAGTGGCGGCTGTAAGCCCTGCGAAACTGAAATCGGAATAATTGGAGTATACCGAATCAACTATGATGGAAAAACGGTCGGAGATCACCAGCTTCTTGAAATATCCCCAGCACATTCGTCTGATCCCGAGCAGGATCTTGTCCGGATCCGGGGTCCTTACTTCGGAAAACTGAGGGTTCATTTTTCCGAATCTGGTTACCGGCCCCGAAATGAGCTGAGGGAAAAAGAAGATAAACAGAAACACGTTTGCGGGATTGGTTTCTGCCTTGGAATTCTCCCAATAGACATCAATAAGATATCCGATGGCAGACAGGGTGAAATATGACATTCCTATGACTGATCCGAGTTTCAGGAATGAAAAATCCGAGTGGTTGGAAATCAGGATAGCTATGGAGCTGACTATATTAAACAGATATTTGAAAGAAAAAAGGAGCACCACAAGTATGGAAATGCTGCTCCAGAAAACAAGTTTTCTGAACGCTCCTTTTGATCTTTCGATCAGAAGCGCTCCAAGAAATGATACTAGTCCGATGATAACTATCAGCAATGATAATTTGATAACGTTTATTGACGATATGCAAAAATAAAACCAGATACTTGCGGTAAGCAGAATATACTTCTGTATTGGCCTGAATACATAGAATAAAACCAATGTAACCAATAAAAAAGCAAAAAAGCTTGAAGTCGTCAATGTCATCGGTAACTTATCTCCTAACGGAATTAATGTCCAAGTTCAAGAATGATATCGACCATTTCACCGACGTTTGCCATGGTGACAACTTTTCCCATGGGAATCTTGAATCCGAATTCTTCTTCAACACCTACTATCAGATTGATGTGCTCGAAGGAATCCCATCCGTCTACATCATCTGCAACAGTTTCATCATGGAGTTCGATCGAATCATCATCCAGTATTTCTCTGAACACCTTATTCAATCTCTCATAAACTTCTTCTCTGGTCATAACCATATCTCCTTATTTCATTACTAATACTTTCATTTTGGCTTTGGAAACAGTTTTACCCAAGCCGTTTTTGATGATCACTTTGAGAACAATCAGTCTCAATGCTTCATTTTTATCTATAACAGTTCCCGTTACAGTCAGTTCATCTCCGGAATAAACGGGATTGGTAAATGACAGTTCATCAATGCTGTGGATCAGACTGTATTTGCCGGGAAGATACATACCTGCCATTGTGGAATATAAGGAAGCGGTAAGCATGCCGAATGAAATATGCCCTTTGAATTTACCGTCCGAGATAGTTTCGGCAAAGCCGTCATCCTTATGAAGAGGATTTTCATCTCCCGAAATCGTGCGAAATGCATCCTCCATCTCGGAAGTTATGCGTCTGGTAAATGAACACTCCATCCCTAAGCTGATCTCAGCCAAAGTATATTCATTCATTTTTTCAATGCCTCTTTAATAATATAGTATATACTTTCAGCGTCAAGCCTGTTCTCTTTACGGACGTTTTTATGGGTTCCGTACCCTGTCGCAAAAGCATCGGCAAGGCCGATGGGAATGACCTTCATTCCGAGTCCTTTGAACGAATTGATCTCCGATACGATACCGCCAAGTCCGCCATAAACATTATGTTCTTCCACTGTGAAGACTTTATCAAAACGGGAAGATATCTCCGTAACGTCGCCTTCATCAAACGGTTTTACGGATACGGCGTTAGACAGCCTCACACCGAAACCGTCTTTTTTGAGGTTTTCACATGCTGCGAAAACCTCTTCAAGAATACTTCCGGTGGATATAACCGCTATGTCGTCTCCGTCCATAAGGACATCATTTTTGTACGGTTGATATTCATATGACTTATCAAAGAATTCCTTCTCATGGTTCATGCCTATACGGATATAAACGGGCCCGTCATATTCATAAGCATCCTGAACACAGCATCGTACCTGTTCGGGAGTTGCCGGTGACAGTATTCTGAGGTTGGGAATAGTCCTGAGTACCGCAACATCTTCGGTAGTATGGTGGGTCGGACCGAGTGAGCTCCATGAAAGACCGCTTCCCATACCTGCGATCTTGACATTGAGATTCTGGAAACAGACATCGTCCCTGATAAATTCAAATGATCTGTATGCCAGAAATGCTCCGGCCGTAAAAACGAAAGGCTTTTTTCCCACAGATGCCATTCCGGCTGCGGCTGCGACCATATTCTCTTCGCCGATGCCAAAATTGAATATTCTGTCCGGAAAATTCCTTCTAAACATCTCATCATATCCGGTTCCGCTGTCGGCAAGCAGATGAAGGACGTCTCCATCCGCTTCCGCAAGTTCCATTAATTTTCCGATATATGCACTGTTCAAGTTTTACTCCAATTCTTCTTCAGAAATATTCAGTTCTTCTTTAAATACTTTCAGTTCTTTTCTTCCCGGAAGCTTAAAGTGCCAATTGGGATTGTTTTCCATAATGGAAACACCTTTTCCCTTCACGGTATTTGCAATTACAAGAACGGGCCTGACAGCCCGGCATGTTGCCTCTGTAATACATTTCCTGAATTGTTCGATATCATGTCCGTCCGTTTCGACAACGTCCCATCCGAAGCTTTCCCATTTATCTCTCCATCTCGGCTCTCCGATGGTATTGGCTACGAAATCCATTTTCTGTATTTTGTTACAGTCCAATATCGCGATCAGATTGGATACTCCGAATGAAGGCGCGGTCATAACGGCTTCCCATACCGTTCCTTCCTGAAGCTCTCCGTCTCCGAGCATGACATACACCCTGGCGTCGCTCCCGTTCAGTTTCAGAGCTATGGCGATTCCGAGTCCCATTGACAATCCATGTCCCAGAGAACCGGTGGTGGCTTCGATCCAGTCACTGTCACGCATGCAGGGTTCACCGCCGATAAGTGAATCCGTGCCAAGATATGATGAATACACTTCTTCGGATATCAGTCCCGCCTCAGTCAAAACCGCATACAGTGCCAGTCCGGCATGACCCTTGGATAATATGAACCTGTCCCTGTCCGGCCACTTGGGATTGTCCTTATCGTAGCGTAATATCCCTTTCAGATAAAACGCATATATCATCTCCAAGCACGAAAAACAGGAGGCAAGATGAGCCATACCTCCTTTATATCCCGTAAGAAAGATCTTTTTGCGAAGTTCTTTCAGTTTTTCTGTATCTGTTTTATCAGCCAAATTCCGTCACCTCATCCGGATCCAGACCGATCCCGCCACAATAGGGGATGCTGTCTATCATTCTCATTTCATCATCCGATAATTCAAAATCAAAAATATCAATATTACTGCACAGTCTCGATATATCAGATGTCTTGGGAATTGTTATCACATCTTTCTGATACTCCCATCTGAGTGCAACCTGTGCGGGAGATACTGCCTTTGCTTCGGATATCTTTCTTAATACATCATTTTCGAGAATCTGACCGTTTCCGAGCGGGCTGCTTGCTTCAATAGCTATTTTTTCCCGGCTGCAATATTCGATCAGTTCATTCTGATTCATTCCGGGATGCAGTTCAACCTGATCGATCACCGGCATGATATTCGCCGACTTTTTTAGTTCTTCCAAGTGATGAATTTTGAAATTACATACTCCGATATTTCTTACAATGCCGTCCTCATACAAGCTTTCCATGCCTCTCCAGGTATCCGCATTGATCTCACGCCAGTTGGGATACAGCTTCATGGATGCGGGCCAGTGGATGAGATACATATCCAGGTAGTCGGTTTTAAGTTTCTTTAACGAGGTCTGACAGGCTTTTCTGACAGCCTCATATCCTCTTGAAGTATTCCATACTTTATCGGATATAAAAAGGTCTTCCCTGTTTATGCCGTTTTCCGAAATAGCCTTGGATATGGCAATCTCATTACTGTACGCAGCGGCGGTATCTATAAGCCGGTAGCCTTTTTCGTATGCAGCGCCGATCAATTCGGACAGTAATTGTCTGTCCGTCAGTTTCCACGTTCCCAATCCGATATAGGGAATTGAATTTCCGTTTGACAGCTCTTTATATTTCATGGATTCTGATTGACCTTAATAACATGCTGTTTGTTTTCATAATCATCCGGTATCTCAAATTCCCAGACGGTGTTGCCGTCCGGATCTTCCGAAACCTTCTTAAATCCCTGCAGTTCATAGAAATTGCTGACCATTGCATTTTTAGCCGTAGGATAATAGTATCCTATAAGTTTTCTTATCCCGGCTTTCCTTGCTTTATCAACAAGTTCATCCATCATTGCATACTCCATATCTCTCTTCAGCACTCTGCAGCTCATAAGCCACAGTTCCATATGGAGCTCATCACCGGCGTCTCCGTCTATCCTGCCGATCACTATG
>JAEEQL010000005.1 GCA_016285265.1 Lachnospiraceae bacterium | reverse complement strand
TGCTCGCACATGCGCCTGATCTGGCGGTTCAGTCCCTGCGTGAGGGTTATCGACATCGTGACCTTGTCCCTGATGACGACCTTGCAGGGTCTGGTCTTTACCTTAAGCTCGGGGATGTAGATTCCCTTTCTGAGCTTTTCCGCCGTCTCTTCGGTAACTTCCTTATCGACGGTAACGATGTATTCCTTTTCGTGAAGATTGGCTCCTCTCATCATATGATCGATGAGGTCGCCGTCGTTGGTCAGAAGTATAAGCCCTTCCGAATCCTTATCGAGTCTTCCCGCATAGGTTACCCTTACGGGATAATCTATATAGTCGGTTATAAGCCTGTCGGCATGTTCATCCTTTTCGGAGGTCGTTACCCCTTTGGGCTTATAGAAGGCAAGCACCACCGTGGCCTTCTTTCCCTTGAGCACTCTTCCCTCATACTCTACGCGGTCACCGGGCATTACTCCTTCTCCGACCTTCGCAACATGATCGTTGATCATGACCTTTCCCGCTTCAATAAGCCTGTCCGCCTCACGCCTTGAGCACACTCCGGACTCTGCGAGGAATTTGTTGAGTCTTATTTTTCCTGAGTCCATATCTCCATATCCTCTATGCGGCGTGTCTCGGGAATGCCGACTGTTTCGGAACCCTTCTTGGCCATCTTGTCCGCAAGCTCGTTGTATTTAACGCCCGTGTGGGCATCCACCTTCTTAAACCTGATATCTATGTGGCTCATCCAGCCCTTCATCGTCATGGAATAGGACCTTGTAAGGTCATTTTTGCTCTTCCACGCGCCGGTGACCCAGCTTTCAATTCCCTGGTAGTCGTAATAGATCTCTATGGCCTTGTATCCGCTCTTGATCGCGCAAAGGACTGCGTTCATGGAACCGAGCATCTCACCCGTGACATTCCTCTGTTTGGCATTTTCGGGATCGTTTCCGCTTCCGCAAAGCACCCTAACGGTACCGTCTTCAGGTAAAAAAACGCATCCGAAAGAATACACTCCCGTTTCAACATTGAAGCTGCCGTCAACATATGCTTTTATGAGGTCTTTTCCCGCCACAGGTTATCCCTTACAAACTCACATAAATAGTCAATCTATTTTACCACAAAACGCCAAATTTTTGAACAAAATAAAGGCGGAACGAATGACTCGCTCCACCTCCTTAAATCACTGTAATTATCATGCCCCGCAGGCCTTCAGCAGTACATTTTTTCCTGTGCTCCGTACATCTGTGCATACAGGCCGCCCGGAAGGGCCAGAAGACTGTCGTGAGTGCCGCTTTCGACTATCTCACCGTCCTTAAATACAAGAAGCCTGTCACAGAATCTGCAGGAAGCCAGCCTGTGAGAAATAAAAATGGCCGTTTTGTTCCTGACCATGGTATTAAACTGCTCATAGATCTCTTTTTCCGCGACTGGATCAAGTGCTGCCGTCGGCTCATCGAGAATGAGCACCGGACCGTCCTTGTACAGTGCCCTTGCCATGGCAATCTTCTGCTGTTCACCTCCGGAAGGTTCGAAACCGCTCTGATCGTAATACCTGAACACCGGAGTCATCAGGCCCATCGGAAGGGAATCGACCTTATCCTTGAGCCCCACTCTTTCGACGAGAGGCATCAGTTCGCTGTCCTGCACCTTATCCGGCCTGTCACAGATCAGGTTTTCTTTTATCGAAAATCCGAGAAGGCAGAAATCCTGGAACACCACGGAAAGCTGCTTCATATAACTGCCGTAGTCGTAGTCATGAATATTTACACCGTTCAGAAGTATCTCACCCTCCGTCGGCTCATACAGCCTGCAGAGAAGCTTTATGAAAGTGGTCTTTCCGGCACCGTTGAGTCCTACTACCGAGAGGTGTTCGCCGTCAGCGATAACCGCATTGATGTTCTTAAGAGCAAAAGAGGAAGCACCGGGATATCTGAAAGAAACATTTTTAAACTCGATAACAATACCGTCCGAAACATCGACATTTTTATCGCCTTTCTCGTCATAATTATTCCCCTCTACATACCTGATGTATTTGTCCGTATAACCGCAGAACTTCTTAAGCTCAAGCATTTTCTTAAGAACCGTATTGATCGATGCGACTATAGTTGTCACCGCGGTCGAAAGCATGGTGAAATCACCGATGCTTATCCTCTTATCGATCACCATCAGCGCAAGGATAAGGTACGTGAGTGCCGCGGTGACGGCGAGATTTATCTTCGATCCCGTGACGTACCTTTGTGCTTTCCTTGCATGGGTCCTGCTTATCTCGGACTGCCTGTCATTGAACTCATCGACTCTTCCGAGCATCATGTTTTTTGCGCCGAATAGCCTGATATCTTTGCCGTATTTTATATCCGAAAGATTATGAAGGAGGTAATGGTACGAACGGTCATTCTTTGCAAGCAAGGATATCTGCTCCATTTTGATCCTGCTGAGCCTGCTTTCGAAAAAAGTATTGAAACCGACATTGGCAATCACGAGCACTATCGGTATCCAAGTGTAACGGATCACCAGAGCTGTGCTCAGTACAAGAACGACAATACTTGATATGATGGCGGCCAGAGATTCGAAAAGTCCCTTGGAGGCTCCGGAATAGCCTTCGTCTATTCCCGTCCTTGCATCGGCAAGACTGTCGAGGATCTCCTTATTCTCGGTCGTCTCATACTTAAGCTCCATGCTCTTTTTTCCGACACCCGCTTCAAGAAATCTGTTCAGTCCCTGAAAATACACCTTATCAAGTTCCTCGAACAAAAATCTTATCACGGTCTTTATCACAAAGTCGGCAAATACCATCACGGCCGCGATCTTAACGATCATATTCAGATCCGCACTTCCCAGGATCTCATCGATCATCATCCTGGGACCGAATATGTTTATAAAGGGCTGAACCATCAATACGATGATGAGCACGGCATACAGCGGGTAAAAGCCCTTTTTGTATTTTCTCATCGCGGCGGCAAAATATCTTACCGGATGAGTTTTGATGATCCTGTTTTCACTGTTCTTCATCATTCTTATCCTCCCGGTAAAACTGTGCCTGTGTTTCGTAGAGCTCGTAATACTTTCCTTTCTTTGCCATCAGCTCCTCGTGGCTTCCGTATTCGACGAGATGCGAATCCTCGAACATTGCCACCACGTCACAGAATTTTGTCGATGACAGTCTGTGCGAAATAAATATTCCGGTCCTTTCACCTATCAGATCGTTAAAACTTGTATAAAGCCTTTCCTCCGCAAGAGGATCGAGCGCGGATGTCGGCTCATCGAGTATGATGACCGGAGCATCCTTGTACAGTGCCCTGGCAAGTGCGAGCTTCTGTCTTTCCCCGCCGGAAAAATCCACTCCTTCTTTATCGATGACCTTGAGCACCTGGCTTTTTACCCCGGCATCAAGCTTCCCGATCCTATCCGACAGACCGCATCTTTCGATACATTCAAGAACCTTTTTCTCATCGGTATCGGCGTATCGTTTCATTGAGACATTCTCTGCGACCGTAAAGGGATATTCTTCGACATTCTGAAACACCGCGGAAAAGTATCTGAACAGATCTTCTCGGATCATTTCCGAAGTGTCCCTGCCGTTCAGTTTTATCCTGCCTTCCGTGGGTTTGTAGAATCCCGCAAGAAGCTTGATAAATGTGGTCTTTCCCGCTCCGTTAAGCCCGACTATCGCAAGGCGCTGTCCGTAAGGGATCTTTACGGAAATATGCTCCAGTGCACTTTTCTTCTGACCCTCATATCCGAAAGTCACATCGTCAAATTCAAACGAAGGCTTATCCGAAAGTGCCGGCAGTTCACCGGACTCTTCATCCCGTATCCTGTACTCATCGATGAATGCCCTGAAATCCCTTACCTGCAGAGACTGTTTTTTGATCTCCGTGTACTCCTGTATGAAATCACCGAGGGCACCGGTGAAGATGTGTACCGAAGCGATATAAAGAGTAAACTCCGCAACCGTCAGATTATTTTTTGAAAGCTCGTATATCAGAAACGCATACAGACTCACTTCCTGAAGCAGGGCAAGCGGCATGCATACCGAAAAGTTTGCAAACCAAATATTTCTTGAAAGTCTGTATTTTTTCAGTATATCCCTGTTGATATCCATGTATTTGCCATAGATATAATCCTTCATGTCATAGACTCTTATCTCCTTGGCGGAATTGAAATGATTGGTCAGATATCCGAGATTGAAATGCTTTCTCCAGTAGGGACCGAGCGCATCCCAGACAAGCTCCTTATCCTTTATCTTGGTCCTGTCGATCACAAGAAAAGAAAGAAGCAAAAGCCCCAGAAGAATGACTATGAGCAGAGGATGAAGGCCCGAAACAAGAATTCCGGCCATAACTATCTGAAAGATGAGCTTTCCGCATTTTACGGTGGAATCCATCATTCCCTCGATGCCCTGCGTCTTAACGTTCATGACATTCCTGATGCGCTCATGTTCATCAAGCACCTTGGGGTTTTCAAGATTTGAATATTCCATCGAAGTCATCGTCTCGGTAAGCTCACGTTTAAAACTGATGAGAGCATGCTTCATTTTGTACGGAACATTATTCTCGACATAACCCGTGACCAGATATACAACGAGCATGATCAGTGCATTGATCCCGATGAGCATCATGGTCTTCTCATATCCCGCACCTTCGGTGAGTGAATCGATGATCAGCTTTACGGTCACGGGAATTATAAAAAGAGAAACCGTCTCTGCCGCAACTCCCAGTATCTGAAGTCCGAGCAGATGCCCGCCGTCTTTTTTCATCCCGTATATCACATATTTCAGATTGCTCAAAAATCCGTACTTTTTCTTCATATTTCCTTCGGCGCTCCTTTCATGCATTTCACGATAAGGGGTGCCCCAGGGGAAGAGTCAACATACAAATAAAAAAATCCCGCGGCTTAAACCGCGGGATTCTGAGTTTTTTTTAATCCGGGATTATACGATTCCCTGAGCCTTCATAGCATCAGCAACCTTAAGGAAGCCTGCGATGTTGGCACCTGCAACATAATCACCTTCAAGACCGTACTTCTTGGAAGCATCGTCAAGATTGTGGAAGATGTTGATCATGATGTTCTTGAGCTTAGCATCAACCTCTTCGAAGGTCCAGCTGAGTCTCTCGGAGTTCTGGCTCATCTCAAGAGCGGAAGTAGCTACGCCGCCTGCGTTTGCTGCCTTGCCGGGAACGAAGTAAACCTTGTTCTCCTGGAAGTACTTGGTAGCATCGAGAGTGGTAGGCATGTTAGCGCCTTCACATACTGCGATGACACCGTTTGCGACAAGCTTCTTGGCATCATCGAGGTTAAGCTCGTTCTGGGTTGCGCAGGGAAGAGCGATGTCGACCTTGATCTCCCACTGATTGGTGCCCTCGGTAGCCTTGTCATGATACTGGGCTGAAGGACGCTTTGCAGCATACTCGGTAAGTCTTGCACGCTTAACTTCCTTAACCTCCTTGAGGAGAGCAACATCGATTCCTTCGGGATCATAGATCCATCCGGTAGAATCGGAGCAGGTAACGGGCTTAGCGCCGAGCTGCTGTGCCTTCTGGATAGCATAGATAGCAACGTTTCCTGAACCTGATACAGCACAGGTCTTGCCTGCGATGTCGATTCCGTTGCACTTGAGCATTTCCTCGGTCATGTAAAGGAGACCGTATCCGGTAGCTTCGGTTCTTGCAAGTGATCCGCCGTAGGAAAGTCCCTTTCCGGTAAGAACTCCTTCATAGAGTCCGGTAAGTCTCTTGTACTGTCCGTACATAAATCCGATCTCACGAGCGCCGGTTCCGATATCACCTGCGGGAACGTCGGTGTCAGCTCCGATGTACTTGTGAAGCTCGGTCATGAAGCTCTGGCAGAATGCCATGACTTCTCTGTCTGACTTGCCCTTGGGATCGAAATCGGATCCGCCCTTGCCGCCGCCGATGGGAAGTCCGGTAAGGGAATTCTTGAAGATCTGCTCGAAGCCGAGGAACTTAATGATACCAATATTTACTGAAGGATGGAGACGAAGTCCTCCCTTGTAAGGTCCGATAGCCGAGTTGAACTGTACTCTCATCGCGTTGTTGACCTGAACCTGTCCCTTGTCATCTACCCAGGGAACTCTGAAAAGGATCTGACGCTCGGGAGTGGTAAGTCTCTCGAGAAGTGCATCCTTTCTGTACTCCTCTTCATTAGCCTCGATGACCACTCTGAGAGACTCAAGTACTTCCTTGACTGCCTGGTGGAATTCGGGCTGAGCGGGATTCTGTGCTACTACTCTGTCATAGATCTCGTCAACGTAAGACATAAAAAACTCCTCCTAAAATAAATGATTGGCTTGTTTTTTGATATATCACCGGCTTTTGCACCGGTGCAGGTTTTTTAACACCAAAAAATAATATAATACATTAAACCGATAAAGTAAATACAAAAATACATGTATACAATTGTTATTTTTTTATAAATCCCGATACCCTTTCCGAGCCCCGGGACAAACAAAAAAGACTCCGGATTATTTCCGGAGTCTTTAACTCATATCATGACCGGTCAGTCATACTCGATCTCAAGATACTGTGAGCTTAAGTAAACAACCTTGTTGTTATATACGACCTCGCACCATCCGTCCTTTTCGGATACGAGTCTTGCGGTGGTTCCCTTTGCAAAGGAGCCCATTACCATTCCGTCGGTACTTGCGCTTGCCCTGATGTTCAGAGTTTCGGTCGCGGTTACGGTACCGATCGTAACAACACTGCTTACATCGATGTCGAGTGTCAGATACTCTGACTTAACATATCCCGTCTTTCCTTCGAAGTTGATCTGCGACCATCCGTTGCCCTTGATCTCGACAACCTCTACGGACTGTCCGCCCCTGAGCTGACCCATGGTATCGGCATTCATCGAATCGGAAACCCTGACATTTACAGTCTGGTTTGCGGTGGCCATCTGTATCTCGGGCTCATCGTTTCCGCTGACATCGTACTGTTCTATCTCGGGCATTTCGACCTCCTCACCCGAATTAAGAGCGGCAAGCTTCTCTCCCGCTTCGGTGCTGACTATGGAATCCAGCTCCTTCATATAGGTGAGAAGTTCGGGTGATGCGGTGATCTTGTCGTTATAGTCGGTGGTGATCCTGTTTCCGAGCTCGATGACATCGTCACAGACAAGGCACTTTGCGATGTATTCATTTTCCTCATCGGAAGGCTCGCTTAAGACGATCATAAAAGTTCCGTCGGCATTCCTTTCAACAAGAAATCCGTCATAGCTTGGAAGCTTGTTATCGGGATACCTGTTAAAGGTTACGTTGGTCACGACAAATGCTATGATCCTGTTCGGATCGTATCCGGGAAGGCAGTAAATGTTTTCGACCTCATAATCAAGATACCTGCTCTGCTCTGCCTTTATAAGCTTGTCATAGGTTTCAAGCTGATCGATCAAAGTTGAGAGAGTATCCACATCTCCGTTCGAAAGGCACAGATAATACTCAGCGAAAAAGTCTGCAAGTGCCGAATCGGTATTTTCGGTAAGGACAAGAGGTGTTTCCTCTGTGACCTGTGAATTTCCGTCACTGACGGTTACAACCCCGGGATCCGGACCGGGTACTTCCGCTGCGGTGTTCCTGCCTCTGGCCGAAAGTGCGATGTAAGTCACTATGGCGGTAACGAGCATCAGACAGACGGGAGCAAGAACCTTTATATGATTTTTAACGAACGGGACTATTCTGTTATATAAATCCTTGTTCATTGGTTCTCCATATGCAGCCGACAGGAATCGAACCTGCATTAAAGGCGTCGGAGGCCTTCGTTCTATCCATTAGACTACGGCTGCAAGTTTAATGGAATCTGTAACGAAAAATATTTGTTACAAATTTATTACAATCTTTGGGATTGTATCATAAATGGCCTTTTGTGTAAAGTTTTGCCCCCTCCTGCGCCCAATGCTGTCAGGCTATTGTTATCTTACCCGTTTCCCTGTCAAAGAAATACAGAGAATCCGATAGTACGTCCTGCGGCTGCAGCTGTGTCCTGTTCACAAGCCTGATCATATCCCTCAGATACTCCGGATCGGCATCGGTTTTGGCGGATAAAACTATGAGCTCGTGGATGGAGCTGGGAATGATGTAAAGATTGCCTCCCAGCATATCCGATACCTTCTCCATCATTCCGGGGTAGATCATCACCGCGGCTCCCAGGGTAAGCCTTTCATTGGAGATCACGTAAAGTCCCAGATCCCTGAGATCATCCGAAACGGTGTCCGCCTTTTCGGGACACATCTTCTCCATCACGGAATATATATCCCTGCAGGTACCGGGAAGGATCCCCGGAGCATTTTCAAGCGAATCCCTCATAAGGTCCCCGGTTCCGACTCCCCAGTTTTCCATATGGGAATTTCTTATGAGGATGGAACCTCCGTCCATCCCGCCGGTCTCGACCGAATAATAAAAAGTGATCTCCAGATCCAGAAACGGAACATGCGGAACGGTATTCAGAAGTTCTGTGTTCAGTTCGGAAGAAATGAGCTTAAATGCCAGTCTTTCCTTAACCTGTTCGTAATCCAGGAAAAAACTGATATCAATCCCCTCCTCCGGAAGTGCCGCTCTGTAGTCGCTTACCATCCTGCCCGCCAGATCACGCAGGTTCTCTCCGCCCAGATGTTTTTCGTAATAGGAATTCAGATAGATGGTTGGGGAAAGGTTAAGTCCGTCCTTTTTGATAAGGAGAGCTTCAAGTGTCACGCCGTTGTTCTTGTCTACGGACACCTCTTCCACTTTGTAACCGCTTCCGAGCTCCATGGAAACGGCCTGCTTCATATTTCCCGAAAATTCCTTTATAGTCATATATCTCCTTTCATAGCAAATGTGAATAACGTGTTCTCGCACACAATAGAACAGCCATGCGGTATCCGCATGGCTGTGTATCACATTGCTATGTAAGGTGATCAGACTCTTGAGAGATATTCTCCGGTTCTGGTATCGATCTTGATCTTGTCTCCGGTCTCTACGAAGAGAGGAACTGCAACCTGTGCTCCGGTCTCTACGAAAGCGGGCTTGTTGGCACCGGTAGCGGTGTCACCCTTGAATCCGGGCTCGGTCTCGGTAACCTCGAGTTCTACAAAGAGAGGAGGCTCGATGGAGAATGCGTTTCCGTTGTGTGAGCAGACCTTGCAGATGTCGTTCTCCTTAACGAACTTGAGAGCGTCTCCTACGAGATCGTCGGAAAGCTGAACCTGATCGTATGTCTCGGTATCCATAAAGGTGTAAAGATCGCCATCCTTGTACAGATACTGCATATCCTTTCTATCTATATGAGCCTGAGGGCACTTCTCGGTAGGGCGGAATGTTCTCTCAACTACGCCACCGTTCTTGATGTCCTTAAGCTTGGTACGGACGAATGCCGCTCCCTTGCCGGGCTTAACATGCTGGAAATCGATGATCTGATATACGGAATTATCAAGTTCGATGGTAATACCGTTTCTGAAGTCACCTGCAGAAATCATAAAAAATCCTCCTAAATATCTATGCAGCCAAAATAATCCTCAGATATCTTACATTAAAAGCATTCGGATTTCAACCTATTTTCTCATTTCGGCGATCACGTCCATGGCTTCGGTATAGCCGGCAAGCCCCTTGCCGTATATCTGCTTATCGCAGGCGGGAGCCGTTACGGATACCTTGCGGAAATCCTCCCTGGACTGAATGTCTGAGATATGAACCTCTACCTTCACAGGCTTTTCGAGGGATTTGAGGGCATCGTGGATGGCGTAACTGTAATGGGTATACGCACCCGGATTGATGACTATGCCGTCGGTTCCGTCAAAATATGCCTCCTGGAGCTTATCGATGATGGCGCCCTCGTGATTGGACTGGAATACCTCTGCATCCGCGCCGATCTTCTCCGCATGCTCTTTTATAAGTTTTACAAGAAATTCATAATCCTGATTACCGTAAATATTCTTTTCTCTTATCCCGAGAAAATTAAGGTTCGGTCCGTTGATCACCAGTATCTTCATTTTCTTCTTTCTCCGTTTTTTCGATGACAGGGATGTCCCATCCGAGTTTCCTGAGTTCTTCAAGGATGGCTTCCATCACCTGATCCCTTGATATGCTGCCCGTATCCACGATGATATCGGCGCATCTTTCGTATGCCGGTCCTCTTTTGGCTATAAGCTCCCTTATCCTGGAGAGAGGATCATCGCACTGAAGGAGAGGCCTGGTGGTATCACCCTTAAGTCTTTCGTAGACCTCCTCAGCGGTGATGCGAAGGTAGCATACCGTTCCGCACTTTTTGATAAGGGGCTGGTTTTCCATACGTACCGGAGTTCCGCCGCCGAGGGAATAGATCCTGCCGATGCGGTCATCCCTTATCTCCCTGAGGACCTCCGTCTCCATCTGCCTGAATGCACTCTCACCCTTTGAAGCGAAGATCTCGGAGATGCTCATGCCCTCTTTTTCTTCTATCATCCTGTCCGTATCGTGGAAAGCCCGTCTGAGCTTATACGAAAGCCCCCTGCCTATCGAGGTCTTTCCGCTTCCCATGAATCCTATCAGGATAAGATGAGGTCCCTTGCTGTATTCACTGTTTTTCCTGTGCTTTTTATACATCGGTCAAAACTTTTTCGTATACTTCCTTTGCAAGGTCATCGGAAATGTTTATTCCGGTCCAGTACTCATACGCGATGACTCCCTGATACAAAAGCATCTTGGAACCGTTATAAGCTCTTGCACCGGCCTTTTCGCAAAGCTCCATAAAGCGCGTTTTCTTCGGATTAAAGATCAGATCGTATCCGACCTTTACACGCCGATAAAAGGACGCATCCTCTATGACCGCCTTATCGATATCGGGATACATTCCGACACTGGTCGCCTGGATGACGATGAACTTCCTGTCGTCCGGAAGCTTTCCGTAATCTCCGATGGAAAGAGGCCTTGCGAACTCACGTCCGCATATAGCGTTTACGCTTCCGGCAAGTTCCTCCGCGCGGTCACTGTTTCTGTTGATGATCGTCACGCTCGCGGCCGCCCTCTCTTCAAGCAGCATCACCACTGCCCTTGCGACACCGCCCGCACCGAGCACAAGGATATCCTCGCCCTTTATATCGACACCGTCACTTTCAAATGCCCTCATAAGTCCGGGCATATCGGTGTTGTATCCCTTGTATCCGTTCTCACATCTTACAAGCGTGTTTACGGAACCGATCTTCTTTGCAAGAGGATCTATATCGCAGAGAAAAGGAATGATATCCTGCTTATAGGGAACGGTTACGTTCATTCCGAAAATGCCGAGAGCAAATGCACCTTTTACGGCCGCTCCGAGACTTCCTTCCGGAACGGGAAACGCACCGTAAGCAAGATCATATCCCGTCTTTTCGGCAAGAAGATTATGCATTGCGGGTGACTTGGTATGTCCCACGGGATTACCGATCAGTCCGCAGAGTTTTGTTGTTCCGCCTATTTCCTTCATTTCACTTCCGGTCCTTTGCCGCAGTTTTTCTTTTTCCTATGGTATGAGCGTAATACGAACCACTCAAGTCTTCTTTTAAGTATTATCTGTATCTCTTCCCTCGGATCGATGGGCTCCGTAAGTATCGTATCGATCCCCGCACGGTTAGCGCCCCATATGTCCGTAAATATCTGGTCGCCTACAAAAAGCGTCGTCTCCGGTGTCGTACCCATCATCTTCATTGCTTTTTCGTAGCCTTTTACCGAAGGCTTTCCTGCTCTGTAAACATAAAGCGAACCCACATCATCGGCAAAGGATTTTACCCTGGGCTCCTTGTTATTGGAAAGGAGAACTGTCTTAAAGCCGATGAACCTCAGCTTTTC
Organism: Lachnospiraceae bacterium; assembly: GCA_016285265.1. Lineage (GTDB taxonomy): Bacteria > Bacillota > Clostridia > Lachnospirales > Lachnospiraceae > AC2028. Next base: position 45,569 of record JAEEQL010000005.1, on the reverse strand, counting down.
GAAAAGTTCGATGCTTCTTTTGTCCGCGGGTGCACCATGCATGACAAGGGTATTGTCTATGTCATAAATGATCCCTCTTTTTCCCATTGCATAATAGCTTTCGTAAGGGATCGAAAAAGCGGATGCTATCTCGGTTGTCGGATAAAGATTATTACTCATGTTTTTCAAAGTGATATAATATCCGTATCTTGAAAACAATACGGAGACAGGCATATGGAAAAAAGACTTCTCGATTACATGGCATACCTAAAGGCGATTTCCGAAAAAGCGGAAAAGAATGAATTTTCTCCCGGAGAGCTTGAAGTCTTAAGGCAGCAGGCTTCTCTCCAGATCGCATTCTTTCAGCACGAAAGACTCATCCATCTGATCGTCACGATGACCTTTGCGCTGATGACGATGATCACGCTTGCGGGAATATGCATCACGGGTTATCTTCCGCTCACCGCACTGATGGTGCTTCTTCTCGTTCTCCTGATTCCGTATATAAGGCACTATTACATCCTTGAGAACGGAACGCAGACTCTCTACAGATATTACGATTCCCTGGAAAGAGAACGCACACCGAAGGAATTAAAGCCCTTCGAGCAGCGAAAGAAGGATTAACCGCTGATCCCGAACACCTTGATGAGAAGGAACCAGCAGAGACCGTAATAAAGTGCAACTCCGAGAATATCGTTCAGTGTTGAAATGAAGGGACCCGATGCTGCGGCAGGGTCCACTTTTATTTTGTTGAAAAACAGAGGGATGATGGTTCCGGTAATGGAAGCGACCAGCATTGCGACAAGCATCGCAAAGCCTACGCATACCGATACGGTAACGGAATAATTCCATGCCTCTCCCTTTGCAAAATGGATATATATGCCTACAACAAGTACGGAGATGATACCAAGTATAAGTCCGTTTCCGAAACCAACCTTGCTCTCTTTGAAGATGAGCTTCGCCTTATCGCCGACGGTAAGATCTTCATCCGCGATCACCCTGATGGTGACAGCCAGCGACTGGGTACCGACATTTCCGGACATGGAAAGTATCAGTGACTGGAAAGCGATGACAACGGGTATTGCGGCAATAACTCCCTCAAATGCCCCTACAAGCGTTGAGGTCAGCATTCCGAGGAGAAGGAGTGCTATGAGCCAGGGAATACGCTTCTTTATCGATACGGAAGTCTTCTCGTTAAGGTCTTCCTCTTCGGAGAGACCTGCCAGCTTTGCGTAGTCTTCACCGAGTTCGTCATCAACCGCCTCAACAATGTCCTGGGATGTGATGACACCGAGGATGTGTCCTTTATCATTCAGTACGGGGATCGAATCCTCCGCATAGCTCTTGATCCTTTCGATGCATTCCGAAACCTTCTCATGATCGGTCAGGTACGGATAGGATGTGATGATCACATCGGAAAGGCTTTCCGTTTCTCTTGCAACGATCAGATCCTTGAGATCTATGGCACCGAAGAAAGCATCGTTTTCATCGGTGACATATATCGTCATTATGTTGTCGTTATCGCCGGCCTGCCTTACCAGTTCCTTCATGGCAGCCTTGATATCAAGATCGTTCCTGATGACAACATAATTGGTGGTCATGCGGCTACCGATCTCATCATCTTCATATGAGAAGATCAGCTTGATGTCGTCTCCGGATTCTTCATCCATCAATCCCACGATGGACTTAGCCTTCTCGTCATCCATGTTCTCAAGGATGTCGACAGCATCGTCGGAGTCCATGTTCTCGAGGAGTTTAGCCGCTTCGCTCGCAGGCATTTCGGCCAGCATCTCATGGGAATCACCAAGATAAGCGACGATCTCGGCGGCACGTTCTTCGCCGATAACCTCGAAGACATGTTTTCTTACGTCCTCATCCAGTTCTTCAACGGCATCCGCGATATCTTTCTCGTGATAATCGTACAGCTTCTCGGACAGTTCTTCGTCGGAAATGCCGCTTAATATCAGCGCTCTTATCTCTTCTTCGTATTCAATCTCTTCTTCGGATACGTTAAGCTCCTGCTCTTCCATAAGCTGCCTCCGTCTTTCTTAAAACACATACCGGTGTCTCGTTGTAAAAAGCGGACACCGGTAATAATCTGTCTTACATTGATTCCTGATCTTATTTGATCATTGAATGATATTCCTGGAGTGAACGTACGGGAACGCCTTCTCCGGAAAGCTCTGCCTTGATACCCTCCGCGGTAGCTCTTGCTCCGGCAATGGTGGTGATGTAAGGAACGTGATGCTTGATGGCATTCTGACGGATATATGAATCGCTTACATCGTCCTTCTTGGTGCTGGGGGTATCAACGATCAGGTCGATCTGGCCGTTCTTGATGGCATCAACGATATTGGGACGTCCCTCGAATATCTTGTTGATACGCTCTGCCTTGATACCTGCCTCAACGATCTTCTCATATGTGGAGCCTGTTGCGAGGATCTTGAATCCGTCATCCGCAAAGCTCTGTGCGATGGGAAGAAGATAAGGCTTATCGTCGTGGTTAACGCTTATGAGTACGGTTCCGGAAAGAGGAAGTTCTGTCTTGGTAGCTTCTTCTGCCTTGTAGAATGCCTTTCCGACGCTTTCGGAAATACCGAGAACCTCACCGGTGGATCTCATCTCGGGTCCGAGAAGAGGGTCAACCTCAGGGAACATATTGAAGGGGAATACAGCTTCCTTGACACCGTAGTAGGGAATGGTTCTGTCCTTAAGTCCGGGTACGGGTGAAGGATCTCCTGTGATCGAGCTCATCATGATCTGGGTTGCGAGCCTTACCATGTTGATGTCACATACCTTGGAAACAAGAGGCACGGTACGTGATGCTCTGGGATTTGCTTCGAGTACATATACAACATCATCCTCGATCGCATACTGCATGTTCATGAGTCCTACGACATGCATCTCCTTAGCGATCTTTCTGGTGTATTCCTTAATGGTAGCAACCTGCTTTTCGGTAAGGTGCTTGGAAGGAAGGATACATGCGGAGTCTCCGGAGTGGATACCCGCAAGCTCGATATGCTCCATGACTGCGGGAACGAATACATTCTCACCGTCGCTGATAGCATCCGCTTCACACTCTGTAGCGTTGTGAAGGAATCTGTCGATAAGGATGGGTCTGTCGGGAGTAACACCTACAGCCTCTGCCATGTAGACATCCATCTGCTCGTCGTCATGGACAACTTCCATTCCTCTTCCTCCGAGTACATAGGAAGGACGTACCATTACGGGATATCCGATACGGTGTGCGATCTCCTTTGCACCCTCGACATCGGAAGCCATTCCGGATTCTGCCATGGGGATCTCGAGTCTGTCCATCATGTCACGGAACAGATCTCTGTCTTCTGCCATATCGATGGTCTCGGGTGTTGTTCCGAGGATGTTTACACCGTACTTCTTGAGGTCTGCAGCAAGGTTGAGAGGAGTCTGTCCTCCGAACTGTGCGATGACACCGACGGGCTTCTCCTTTTTGTAGATGCTGAGAACATCTTCAAGAGTGAGAGGCTCGAAGTAAAGCTTATCGGAAGTGTCATAGTCGGTGGAAACGGTCTCGGGGTTACAGTTGACGATAACGGTCTCATATCCGAGCTTCTTGAGTGCGAATGCGGCATGTACGCAGCAATAGTCGAACTCGATACCCTGGCCGATACGGTTGGGACCGCCGCCGAGGATCATGACCTTCTTGGAATTGTCCGAAGCTACGCTCTTATCTTCTATATTGTAGCTTGAGTAGTAATATGCGCTGTCCTTGGTTCCGCTTACGTGAACGCCTTCCCATCCTTCAACGACGCCTGCTGCCTCGCGTGCGTTTCTGATATCCTCTTCGGATACTTCGCAGATCTGTGCGAGGTACTTATCGGAGAAGCCGTCCTTCTTGGCCTGTGTGAGCATAGCGGTCTCGGGAACCTTGCCCTTTGAAGAAGCGATGATGGCTTCCTCTTCTTCCACAAGTTCCTTCATCTGCTCGATGAAGTACTTCTTGATCCTGGTCATCTCATAAAGCTCATCAACGCTTGCGCCCTTGCGGAGAGCTTCGTACATGATGAACTGTCTTTCAGAGGTGGGATTTACGAGCTCCTTCATGAGCTCTTCGAGAGTCATCTCATGGTAATTCTTGACATAGCCGAGTCCGTATCTTCCCTTCTCAAGTGAACGGATAGCCTTCTGGAAAGCCTCCTTGTAGGTCTTACCGATACTCATGACCTCACCTACGGCTCTCATCTGGGTTCCGAGATGATCGGATACACCCTTGAACTTCTCGAATGCCCATCTTGCGAACTTGATAACGATGTAGTCGCCGTCGGGAACATACTTATCGAGAGTGCCGTACTTGCCGCACTCGATATCCTTGAGGTCGAGTCCGCATGCGAGCATGGCGGAAACAAGAGCGATGGGGAAACCGGTCGCCTTGGAAGCAAGTGCTGAAGATCTTGATGTTCTGGGGTTGATCTCAATTACGATGATACGGTCCGTCTTGGGATCGTGTGCAAACTGGCAGTTACATCCGCCGATGACCTGTACCTTGTCTACTATGCTGTAAGCATACTTCTGAAGTCTGTCCTGAACTTCCTGTGAAATGGTAAGCATGGGTGCGGAGCAGAATGAATCTCCGGTATGGACTCCCATGGGATCGATATTCTCGATGAAGCATACGGTGATCATCTTACCGGTCGAATCTCTTACTACCTCGAGTTCGAGCTCTTCCCAGCCGATGACCGACTCTTCTACAAGAACCTGATGAACCATTGATGCCTGAAGACCTCTTGCACAGACCGTCTTGAGCTCTTCGACATTATATACGAGTCCGCCGCCTGCGCCGCCCATGGTGTATGCGGGACGGAGAACTACGGGATATCCGAGACGGGATGCGATCTCAACAGCCTCATCTACGGAGTAAGCAACCTGTGAACGGGCCATCTCGATTCCGAGCTCATCCATGGTGTTCTTGAACTCGATACGGTCCTCACCTCTTTCGATGGCATCTACCTGGACACCGATGACCTTTACACCGTACTTATCGAGCACGCCTGCCTGAGCAAGCTCGGAGCAGAGGTTGAGTCCGGACTGTCCGCCGAGATTGGGAAGGAGTGCGTCGGGACGCTCCTTTTCAATGATCTGGGTGAGTCTCTTGACGTTAAGGGGCTCTATATAAGTGACATCCGCGGTTTCCGTATCCGTCATGATGGTAGCGGGATTGGAGTTTACGAGGATTATCTCGTATCCAAGCTTTCTGAGTGCCTTGCAGGCCTGTGTTCCCGAATAGTCGAATTCGCAAGCCTGACCGATGATGATCGGGCCCGAACCGATGATCAGGATACGATGGATGTCTGTTCTTTTCATAGTGAATCTTCCTTTCTGTTTACCAAAGTCCGCGAAATATTATAGAGTTTTTTTACTCAGATATCAATATCAGACTCTCTTCAGATGCATTACGGTTTCCACCTCTTTGGTCCATGGAAACTGGTCCACGCAGGCGTAACGCTCTATCCTGTACCCTTCTTCAAGGAAGGTGCCGAGATCCCTTTCAAGGGAGGTCGGCTTACAGGAGATATAGATGATATTTTCGACTCCGTATGAGATTATCTTCGGAAGTGCCCTGGGGTGTATTCCGTCCCTGGGCGGATCGAGGATGATGATATCCGGCTTTTCCGTAAGGTCATCCAGGACCTTCAGCACGTCTCCGCAGATGAATTCGCAGTTTTTTATCCCGTTTTCGAGAACACTCGCCTTAGCGGCTTCCACCGCCTCCGGGATTATCTCCACGCCGTACACCTTATCCGCATCCCTTGCCGCGATCTGCGCTATTGTGCCCGTACCGGAATAAAGATCGTAGACCGTTCGTCCCTTTGCTCCGCCGTCGCATCCCGCAACGTAATCCCTTACGAGCCTGTACAGCACTTCGGCGCTGTATGTATTGGTCTGGAAAAAGGAAAACGGGCCTATCCTGAACTTCAGATCAAGGAGCGTCTCGTTTATATAGTCCCTTCCGTAAAGAAGCTTTACATCATCCGCTATTATCGCATCGGATATGCAGTCATTTACGATCCGGACGATTCCGCAGATGCATCCGTCAAGCGAAAGTGCGGTAAGGCCGTCCGAATATCCCTTTAAAAGCTCTGTGTGATCTTCGCCCGTGGCATTATCGGATGCGGTAACGGGGCAGATCAGGATCTCACCGGTATGTGCGGCTTTCCTTACAAGAAGGTTTCTCAGGAAACCGGTATGGTCCTTCTTGTGGTAAAAGGGTGTTCCCTTACTTCTGAAATAATCCCTCGTAAATACAAGTATCTTCCTGTAATCCTCATCTACTATCAGACAGTCGCTGACATCGAGGATGTCATGGAACGCTCCCCTTTTATGAAGACCGATATTGAGCTCACCTCCCAGCTTTTCGTTACCGAAGGAAAACTCCATCTTGTTGCGGTAACCGTACATGACGGGGGATCTGAGGATGCCGTCGAATACGGGGGAATAACCGTACTTTTCGTAGCTCTGTGCCACGCGTGCGTTAAAGAGCTTCTTTACCTGTTCGCATTTAAGCTCTGCTTCCGCATCCCCGGACATAGAAAGATATGCGCAGCCTCCGCATTCTCCGAAGTGTGCGCATATCTTACCGGTTTCAATATCACTTTTTTCGATGATTTCAAGAAGAGTGCCTTCAGCTCTGTCCGCATGGCTTCTTCCGATACGGATGGAAACCTTCTGTCCGGGAAGGGCATTTTTAACTACAACAACACCCTCATCGCACCTTACACGTGCTCTGCAGGGGTAATCACATTCCTCTACCCATCCTTCGACAATCTGGCCTCTCTTCATGATCAGCTGTCTGCTTCGTCAGCGAAGAAATCCTCGTCTTCGAACTCGTCATCTTCAAACTCGTCGTCGAAATCCTCAAGATAATCGGGACTGAAATGGCGATATACAAGGTATCCGACAATGCATCCGATGGCAATGATGCCGATGATCGCAAGAATGATAAGTCCGACATGGGACTTCTTCTCATCCTCATCATCGTCCGAGGGCTTGGAGATAAGATTGCCGATTCCGGCTGCTGCAGCGAGTTCTGCAACTCTTGCGGCCTGAGATCCGCCGAAATCCTTGATCTGTTCGAGATCGAAAGGAATCTTGCTCTTAAGGTCTACCTTCTTCTTGCAATTCTTACAACTCATATGAACCGCCTTTCTTATTAGAAATTTGAAAAAAATATCTTCAAAATATGTACGTAAATAATCAATTCAGTATATCATTCCCTGACCAATTTTGCAAAGGATGCATACATAACTTTCTGACCGTGTGCGTCGAAATCAACGCTCACCTTATAATCCCTGGGTTCCTTCACGAGCGCCGTTACGGTGCCCGCTCCGAATTTAAAATGCCTCACCCTGTCGCCAACCTCATAATCAGGCTTTGAGCTTTCCGGCACGGTTCCGAATCCCTTCTTTACACCGAGCGATTCAAGTCCCGCGGTACCCGAGTAAAGTGCTTTAACGGGCTTTACGGGCTTTACGGGCTTTTCTTCCTTCTGCATATAGGTAAATGAAGGCTTGCTCCTCGGATAATCATCATAATAATCATCAGCGGGACGCTTTTTCTTTTTGCCGGGAACGAAGCCCTCAATAAGCTCCGAGGGAATCTCCGTGACAAATCTGCTTACCGGGTTGAACTGTGTCTCACCCCTGAGCATTCTCGCTTTGGCACATGTCATGATCAGTTCCTTCTCGGCTCTGGTCATTCCCACGTATGCAAGACGCCTCTCCTCTTCGATGTCTTCTTCATCGCCCGAAGAGATGGACATATATCCGGGGAAGAGACCGTCCTCCATGCCCGCAAGATAAACGACGGGGAACTCAAGTCCCTTGGCCGAATGAAGGGTCATCAGAAGAACCCTTTCCTCGGACAGATCGGCGGAATCAAGATCACTTACAAGTGCGACTTCTTCCAGGAAATCGGAAAGAGACGCATCCGGCCTGCTGTCACAGAAAGCAACTGCCTTACTTACAAGCTCGTTAACGTTTCCGATCTTGTCCTCTGCCTTCTCCTCATCAAGATCCTTAAGGTATTCCTCGTAATCCGTCATCTCGATGATCTTATTGATCAGCTCCGCTATGGTGGCGTTGTCCCTGTATGCCCTGAACACTCCGATCATGTCGGTGAAGACCTTAAGCTTTGAAGCCGTTTTTCCGAGTCCCGGAACATCTCCCGCCTCACACATCGCGGCAAAAAGAGAGATATCCCTGGCATCCGCATAATCCTGGACCTTCTCCAGGGTGGCGTTACCTATGGACCTCTTTGGAACGTTTACTATCCTTCTTACGGACAGATCGTCAATACCGGAATCGATAACCTTAAGATATGCGATGATATCCTTGATCTCGGCTCTGGAATAGAAATTCACTCCGCCCACGACATTGTACGGGATTCCGGCCATTATGAGGCGCTCTTCTATTATTCTGGCCTGGGCGTTGGTCCTGTAGAGCACCGCACAGCTTCCGTAGCCGCAGGTACCCATCTTTTTTCTGTGCCTGATATCGGATACGATGTATTCGGCTTCCTCGAACGCGGTGTCAAATTGTGTGAACACCGGCTTCTTACCCTCTCCGGCCTCGGTCCAGAGCTTCTTATCCTTCCTTCCGCGGTTATTGGCTATAACGGCGTTGGCCGCATCGAGGATGTACTGGGTGGAACGGTAATTCTGCTCGAGCTTTATGACCGTCGCCTCGGGGTAATGCTCTTCGAAATCAAGGATATTCCTTATATTGGCACCCCTGAAGCGGTATATTGACTGATCGTCATCGCCCACCACACAGAGGTTTTTGTATTTATCCGCAAGGAGTCTTATCAGTTCGAACTGTGCGGTGTTGGTATCCTGGTACTCATCGACCAGAATGTACCTGAAGCGCTCCCTGTATTTTTCGAGCACGTCGGGAAATTCATCAAAGAGTCTCACGGTGAGCATGATGATGTCGTCGAAATCGACCGCATTGTTCTTCCTGAGTGTTTCCTGATACTCCCTGTAAGCCCTTGCAAAAACAGTCTTGGAAAAATCATTCAGCACATACTTTTCATATCCGCTCTCATCCATGAGTTCGTTCTTGGCGGATGATATTTCCGAGAGGATGGTTCTTTCCTTGTATCTCTTGGTATCGATGTTCAGGCGCTTGCAGACATTCTTCATCACGGTCTTCTGATCATCGGTATCGTATACAGTGAATCTGTCGTCATATCCGAGAAGCGAGATATTGGACCTGAGTATTCTCATGCATGCCGAATGAAAGGTCGAAACCCACATACGCTCCGCATCGGGGCCTACGAGGGCTGCAACCCTTTCCTTCATCTCTCCCGCCGCCTTGTTGGTAAAGGTAACGGCAAGTATGTTCATCGGACTTATATGCTTTTCGGCGATCAGATAGGCGATCCTGTAGGTGAGTGTCCTGGTCTTGCCGGATCCTGCACCCGCAAGTATCAGAAGCGGACCGTCTCCCGCACGAACAGCAGCCTCCTGCATGGGATTGAGGCCATCGAACATTCCCATCAGCCTATCTCCTTGATGGCACAGAACTGCCAGACTTTTATATTGAACTCGGTAATTGCCGCACCGCAATAAGGGCAGGTCTTATTTCCGAGTGTTGTTATCGCACCTCCGCAATTGGGGCAGTTAAGCGCATGACCCGCAGCCCTGATATCATCGACCTTGTCCGCATCCTGGATGTAACAGCAGTCAATGCTGTATCTGCTCTGGGTAATGGAATCCCTGCTTCCCCTGATGACCTTGCCTTCCTGCTCCGCCCAGAATTTGTACTGGAGCGCACACTGGAATCTGACAACGCATCTTCCGCCGTAGCGGTTATAGGTATTAAGAACCGTAGTATGGATCTTGATGCTTTCGAAATGCTCCCTGATCTCACGGAGATTAAGGTCATTGAGCCTCAGATAGAGTGCTTCCTTCAGTTCCTCATTTCCGTCCGTGAAAAGGGAAAGATCACGCTCGTCGATCGCTCTCAAATATTCCTTGAGACAGTTCTCGGCTCTTGCCTTCATCTCATCGACATTAAACTCCGGGAAATCCTTGGCCAGCTTCGGAGTATAGATCGAGTGTCCGTCCGAAACGGATTTGGGAGTCTGCATATATTCCTGCTCTGTATTCTTAAGGTTTGCAAGAAGGTCATCGTTACCGAACACGGACCTGGATACCTCCTTGGCTTTCTTCTTGATCTTGAACCAGATCACAAGTCCGGCGGTTACGGCTGCAAGAAGAAGGATCAGGAATGCAGTTGAAACAATTAAAGAGAACAATGGCATGGCTGTCCTTTCAAAAAGCCCGTCCCCATAACGGAGACGGGCTTTAAACTAAACTTTATGATCACTGCTTGATATCTGCCTCGTTAAAGGGGTCTCCGCACTGAGGGCAGAACTTGGGAGGATTTGCGGGATCCTCGGGCTCGAAGCCGCACTTGTCGCACTTGTAAAGAGGTGCTCCTGCAGGTCTCTTGGCTCCGCATCCGCTGCAGAAGTTGCCCTGGTTTACGGTGCCGCATGAGCAGGTCCATCCTGCTTCAGAAGGCTTCTGTGCACCACAGCCTGTGCAGAATCTTCCGGTGTTGCCTGCGGTGCCGCATGAGCAGGTCCATCCGTTTACGGGAGCTGCAGCGCCTGCGACGAATCCGCCTGCGGGCTGCATCTGGGGCTGCTGGTACATTGTTTGAGCCTGGCCCATCTGATACATATTAGCTGCCTGCTGTCCGCCCATCATATTTGCCATGCCCATTCCTGCGAATGCCATCATGGGGCCGGTTGAGGTGTTGCTTGCTGCTGCTTCCATAGCATTTGCGGTTGAAAGAGCCATTGCTGCAGCGCCCATGTTGGGATCTCTGTAGACTGCTCTCTCCTGAGCATCCTTAAGTCTCTTCTCATCTTCCTCATTAGCCTTAACGGAATTGATGGATATGGAAGCGATGTTGATTCCACGAAGGTCGCCCCACTGGCTTGAAAGCTCTTCGTTAAGGATGTTGCAGAGCTCGGTGGTATGACCTACAAGCTGATCATACTCGATGCGCTGTGCACTGATCTTAGCGAAAGCGGGCTGGAGAGCACTTACGAGCTCACTCTTCATGATGGAAGAAAGATTCTCTTTGCTGTAATCGCCGGTTACGTTGCCGGATACATGCTTATAGAAAAGAAGGGGATCAACGATCTTGAAGGAATACTCGCCGTTAGCCTTGATGTTAACGGTAAGCTTCATGTTAAGATCGGGATCAACGATCTTGAAAGGAACAGTCTGGGGAGTTCCCCACTTGTTCTGGAGGATCTCCTTGGTGTTTACGAAGTAAACTCTCTGATCCTTACCGGTGTTGCCGCCCATAGCGATCCTGCGTCCGACGGTCTTGAAAGTATTGAGAAGGTTCTGGCCGAGTTTTCCGTAGAAAAGTGAAGGCTCGGTTGAAGTATCATAAATGAACTCTCCGGGCTCTGCACAGAAATCAACAACGGCACCCTGATCAACGATCAGCATGCACTGGCCTTCGTTAACGGCGATCTTGGAGCCGTTGGAAATGATGTTGTCATTTCCCTTAGTATTATTGTTTCTCGCACCGTTGGTCCTTACCTGGCCCTTGGTAAGAAGCACATCGTTAGGCATTGAATCGCAGTAGAAAAACTCGAGCCACTGATCGGCAAGTGTTCCGCCTGCGGCAGCCATTGCAGCGCTAATAAGTCCCATTCTTTAACCCTCCTGATAAAGTGTTTTTTCTCGGGCTGTTATGTCGGAAGAAACAGCGTTCCCGTCAAGCCCCGACTAAAAGAAATTATACACTTTTAACCCCCTTCTTGCAAGGAATACACACCCGTTTCACAAAGGTTTGGAAAGTGAATAAATATATGATAAAATTATCCAAATGCTTAACGAAACTTCCTTACTTCTGATAAGAAAAGAGAAGAATTTCATGACGGGGGCCATCACCAAGGGATTGGAGAAGGCTCATTTTAACGTGATCGAAGAACCGATCAGCGTTAACGCCATTCAGAAGCATAAGGACGACTGTGCTCTCATCATCTTCTATACGGACAGCATGGAGACTCTCGAATATATATCCTCTGTCCTCGTATATCTCAAGGACCTTATCGTCGAAGAGAACAAGCTCCTCTACCTGATAGGCGATCCCAATGAGTTCGCGGCCATATGCAAGACCATTCCCCAGGCGTCCCTCTGCGATACCATGGCACGCCCTCTCGATATGAACAGGCTGGTCGAGGATATGAATAAATATACATCCGCGGATTTCAGCCAGAAGAAGACCATCCTCGTTGTGGACGATGATGCTACATATCTCAAGATAATCAGGGAATGGCTCAAGAACGATTACAATGTCTCGATCGTAACATCGGCCATGCAGGCCGTCATGTTCCTTTCCAATAACGAAACGGATCTGGTGCTTCTCGATTATGATATGCCGGTAACGAACGGCCCCAAGATTTACGAGATGATGAAATCGGATCCGGAAATATCCGGAATCCCCGTTATGTTCCTTACCGGCAAGAACGATAAAGAGAGCATCCTCAAGGTCATGTCACTCAAGCCCGCGGGATACCTTCTCAAGACAATCGGAAAACAGGACCTGATCAAAACACTCAAGCAGTTCTTCGTAAACCAGAAATTCAACAAGTAAAACAGGGGGACGGCTTACGCTGTTTTGCCCATGAAAAAAAGAGGATGCGCATCGCATCCTCTTTTATTTTATCTTTCGTCCGGATCCTCGCTGAGGAACTGCTCCTCCGCCATATCATCTATCATATGCTCGATGATCGTCTTCTTCAGATAGATGTCATAACCGAGCTGGCAGATGAATGCGAACTTCTTGAGATATTCCCTCTTGTCATCGGGAGCATCGTCAAAGGACCTTTCGATCTTCTCGACCTTCTCATCAAGATCCTTCTTAAGCTTTCCTCTCGCGCCCTTACCGGCATGTATCATCTCGGCATAAAGCTTTGAGACGGAGTAATCATCTCCCATCGTGTCATCCGAAAGCGGTGACAGGAGCGTCTGAATATCGCTTATCGAAAGGAATGATTTGAAATAAAAGATAAAGAGGAGCTCGAGCATATGCTCTCTCGAATACTTCTTTTTAACAGGCGGATGGATCAGATGGTTCTTCGCATAATTGTTGATCATGGTCTTGGTAAGGACCTTATCCCTTGAGGGCTTCCTTACAAGACTCGTCAGCTTGCGGTCCATAAATGTCGTAAGCTGGTCCATATATAATTCCATGGCGGGAAGTTCATCGGGGGATATCGTATTGATGGTCCTGAGATGATCTATCGCTCTTTCTACTGTTTCCGTAAATTTTTCTTCACTCATGCCTAACATTATATAGTTTCGAAAACTATATGGCAAGGTTTTATACGGCTAAAAACTGCCGATTGATAATAAAGAAAACTGTGATACAATTTCACCTATGAAAAAATTACTGCTTCTCATAAAAAAAGACCCGATGCTGCCGGTATCACTTCTAGCGGCAGTCATTTCACTGTTCATAACACCGCCGTCCAAAGACCTCATCACCGCGATCGACTGGCACACTCTCGGAATACTCTTCATGATGCTCACGGTCCTCGAAGGCTTCAAGCAGGAAGACCTGTTCCAGCCTCTATTAAAGCTCAGCTCCAAGTTTTCCACGATGGCGACTCTATCGCTGTTTCTCATATTCGGAGTGTTCTTTACTTCGATGTTCGTGACCAATGATGTATCGCTCATCATCTTCGTTCCGCTCACCATCCTTCTTTTCAGAAGTGTAGGAAGAGAAGAATGCATACTCCCAATCATTTCCATGGAGAACATCGCCGCGATCCGCGGTTCGCTACTCATGCCCTTCGGAAGCCCGCAGAACCTTTTCCTGTTCAATAAGTCGGGAGTCAGTGCCGGAAGGTTCATCTTCCACATGTCCCCTCTGTGTGCGGGCAGTGCGGTACTTCTTATCGTATTCGTACTTGTTTGTTTCAGAAAGGAAAAAGGAAGAAAGATCGAATTCAGACTCGATCTAGTTCCCTGGAAAAAAGAAAACAGGATAAGACGCATCACATATCAGATCCTTTTTGTGATGATACTTCTGGTCATCGTATCGAGAACAAAGCTCTGGCCGATTGCGGTCGGCATCGTTCTAATTGCCGTTCTGACCGTAAACAGGAAGCTTTTAAAGAGCGTCGACTATGTACTGCTTGTTACGTTCTTCTGCTTCTTCGTATTCTCATCTTCGATCACGGCAAATCCCGGGATAGAAAGCTTCCTTGCAAGAACCGTGACAGGAAGGGAATACCTTTCCGTTATACTCCTGAGCCAGGTTATATCCAATGTACCCGCGTCGATAGTGCTGTATCCGTTCGCGGATAATTTCGCGGGACTCATCTACGGTGCGGACACAGCAGGCCTTGTATCGCTGATAGGTTCGCTTGCATCCGTCATCAATTACAGAATCTACGTAAGGGAATATCCCGGAAAAGGCAGGGACTTCATCAAGGTCTTCACTCTTGTAAGCTGGATGTTCTTCATCATCGTAGTCATGCCAGGATACTGGCTGAGCCACTGGAGCTTCTTCTAAGAAACAAGGAAACAGGGGGGCGGTTCTGCTGTTTACAGGGACAATGTAAACAGCAGAACCGTCCCCCCTGTTTCTTTTCTTTAATCTTTGAAATCAGATCAGCTTACGGATATGAAGGATGTTCTGTCCGTCCTTATATTCGTACTCTATGCTGTCCATGCTCTTTTTGACCATGAATATGCCGAGTCCGCCGATCTCACGGTCTTCCGCAGAAAGAGTTATATCGGGATCGTCCTTGGCAAGCGGATCGTAAGGGATACCGTGATCGATGAATGTTATCGATATTGCGGGCGGATCCTTTTCGACCTCGACGCGCACGGTAGCGGGACCGCTATCCGGCTTATAAGCATAATGGGCGATGTTTACGAAAAGCTCTTCTACGGCTACATCTATCTGCGTATGAATCTTGACCGAGCATTCGAGTTTATCGATCTCATCATCAACAAATGCAAGAACCTGATCGAGATTTTCAACCAATGCTTCAATGTTTAATTCCCGCATATCTTACTCCTTTCCGGATCCGAGGTACTTGAATCCGAGCATTGTGATATCGTCGAACTGAGGTGCTTCTCCTACGAACAGATCGATGTCGGAACGTACATTGTCGAGCATCGTCTTGGGATCCGCATCGGGATTTTTGTTAAGTGCTTCAAGCATTCTGTCGATACCGAAAAGCACATCATCGGCTCTTGTCGCCTCGGTAACACCGTCTGTGTAAACATAGAGGCTGTCTCCGGGATTAAGCTTGAATTCATGCTCCTTGAACTTGATTCCGGGAAGCGTTGCTACCGCGGGTGAGTGGCGGTACTTGACCAGTTCGAACCTGCCGTCCTTTCTGCGGATAGCGGGATGCTCATGACCTGCGTTTGCGGCGAATCCCTTACCGGTTGAGATCTGGATGATTGCGAACCATACGGTTACGAACAGCTCTGCCTCATTGCCTTCTCCGAGCTGGTCATTGGCATATGCAAGAACCTCCGCGGGTGAACCTCCCATCTGAGCCCTGTTCTTGATAAGGGTCTTTGCAATGACCATGAACAAAGCTGCGGGAACTCCCTTACCCGAGACGTCTGCCATGACAAGGCCGATATGATCGTCATCTATAAGGAAGAAGTCATAGAAGTCACCACCGACTTCCTTGGCGGGGCTCATGGAAGCGTACAGATCGAATTCCGTTCTTTCGGGGAATGCCGGGAAGATCCTGGGAAGCATGTCCGCCTGTATCTGCGTGGCGACATTAAGTTCCGCTCCGATCCTCTCCTTCTCGGCAGTTATCTTGGTGAGGTTGGCAATGTATTCGTTGATACCGATCTCCATTGCGAGGACGCTCTCAGCGAGCACCTGGATCTCGTCACGGTTGCGTACCTTTTTGAGTTCCTGCGATACCTCGTTTTCGTTCTCAACGAAGTAAGCGGCTTCATGTGATATAAGCTTTATTGGCTTGATAAGTGCATTTACAAGGATTATGGCAGTAAGTATAAAAAGGATCACAGAAATGATACATACAATGACCAGCACAATAAAAATGTATCTGTTAAGATCGGACTCAAGCGTACGCATGGGTGTCTCGACACCGACAAATGCGATCGTCTTTCCATTCTTTACTATGGGATAAACTGCGGTGATGTTGTATCCGTAATTTCCTTCATTGACGAAATATCCGTCATAAGGAATACCGCTTGCGTAGGATATGCCCGCACCCTCAATGTAGTCGGGGGTGATCGGACTTCTGTCACCGAGAGAAAAGCGCTGCTCTTCCATGGGATAAGTATCCATAATGTAATATATGGGCGCCCAGCTTCCGTCCATAATGCCTTCCATGGTGAACTCGCTTAGTTCTCCGAGATTGATCACGCCGACGAAGATGTCGTTTACATCCATACCCGTCCTGAGATTGAGAAGTGTTTGTTCAAGCTCACGGAATCTTTCGGATGAGGTTACCTCAGCAATCTCCTCAGCACCTTCTCCGGTGGTATTGAACTTATAGGTAAGTTCGCCCCACTCCTCAAGCTCGTCAGAGTCGAAAAGAAGCTCGACAGACTTTGCAATCTGGTAACCGATCTCATTGTAGTGTCTGTAGATCGAATTTCTATACGTTCTGACACCAACGATGATGGAACCGGCCGTGACCGCAGCAACGAATACAGCGAGTCCGAGGATCAGTCTTCCGGTCAGTCCTGTGATAAAAATCTTCTTCTCTTTCATTTCTGCTCTACCCACTTTCTGTAAGATTGATAGGTGAATCCCTGATTGGCTACATGATTAGGCTTTTTGTGACCGCCGGCAAGTCCGATCTCCTTGAGAACGTTGCCGTATGATCCCGGCTTAAGCAAAAGCACCTGCGGTTTCCGTATGTAATCCATTTCTCTCAGGTCCGCATAATCCGGATTGAATTCCGATAACAGCTCATCGAGCCGGTTCGAGATATCCGTGTTGAAACCTGTCTTTCCCCCCGTTGATACAGCGACTATGAAATATCTTCCGGGCGTGGTATCGTGCTCTATTCCGATCGTCCATTCCGATATCCCGTTATCACCATCGAGCCCGGAAACGGCTTTTTCAACCAGATGTATATCCATTTTTTCACCCGCGATATTAAGTGTCTGCGAGCTTCGCATTACAAACTCGAATATCGGTGACTTGCCGAGAAAACCCTGAACCCTGAGTATATCCTCCATTACATATCTGTACAATCCGGAGAAATTGGTGATCACCGGCTTATAGCATTTTCCGATCTCAAGTTCCAGTGGAAGAAGGGTACCATCTCCTCCGTCCACGGGAAGATATTCATAAAATGCCGTCTCGGGCATCATTACATAATTGAAATCATTATCTTCAACCGCAGTGCCCATATAACACTCGGATGCGCAATATGCCAGATAATAGTACTGTGCATCACCGATATATGCCCTGAGCGTTTTATCCTCCGCAAAGTAAGACCTGTTGCTGACACCGCTCACAAGCTTTAATCGCGGCCAGAGCTTTTTGGCTATTCCGTAAGCTCCTCCCATGCACAGGTTCCTGACTTCGCTCAGTCTTTCATTACTGACAGGAAGTGAAAGCAGGTATGTGCGTATGTCATCGGGGATCTTATACCCTTCCGGTATGCGGCGCTTCGTCATCGCACTTAAGACTTCTTCCCAAAATTCTTCCAGGTATGTAAAAAAGATCAGAAGGTCATACAGGAAGATGCTTTCCAGTACGGTTATATCGGGTTCGGCAAATCCCACCCAGAGTTTTACGAAAAGCCTGTCTCCGAGAGAATCGGAGAAAAGAGTTTTAAAGCCTCCGGCAAAATGTGATTCGTCGAGATAACCTTCCTCATACAGGTATCTGAACAGTGCTTCCGAAAGAAGAAGGTCCCCGGTCGATTCTTTCGAAATATCGGTCCTGAAAGTATTGATGACCAGTCTCTTTCCGCCGAATTCATTTATTATCTCTTCCTGGCGGTATCCGACCGCGTTGCCATATCTTCTGAACGCTTCGGAAGTTACGGGAATATTCTTGGCCACCCCTTCGGTTCCGGAGGTACGGCAGTAATTGACGACCGGGTATGCGGTCAGTTCATTCTCACTTCCTCCGAGCATCCTGTCCACATAACCGCGGAACGGTTCGTAATGCGTAAGCGGGAGTCTTCTTCGATATTCATCTATACCGTCGATCGATCCGAATCCGTTGGCCTTTCCGAATGCGGTATCCTTATTGTCACGCATCAAAGTCAGCAGATTGTTCCGATTGATCTCATCAGCATGAAAACAGTCATCTTCAAGCCGATGCCAGTATTCTGCATTATCAAAATGCATAAATCCCCCCAAAAACCATTTATGTATCTGCAGTCTTGACTTATCTGTCCTTTACAAAAAAATGATTATCGTATTCATACCGAGTGTGTAGCTGTGATGCACGTACGCAGCCGTCTTTTGAAGCATGCTTATACCCATGTAGAAATCTTCATCCTCGTCAACATGATCAAAGGGATTAAAGTTTTCACCGGCGCATCGGATCCTTATGCCGGTATTGTCATCAAGGGCAAAGCTTCTCATATCGATGGTCTTAAGATCGGAGTTGCTCTTCCGGATCATAACGGTGAGCAGTTCCTCTATTGCCAGACCCATCTTATAGATATTCTTCTTATCCATATTATTGGCCAGGCAGAATTCCTTTATTCGTTCACTCGCATCGCAAACGCTCTCGACATTGGCCGCAACGGAATAATCAAGTACCTTGTTCTCTCTTTCAAGATGGTCATCCAGCAGGAGCATTCCGGAAAGCGGATATTTCTTTCCGGAATTGAGTGCCGAAATAACGGCAACCATGATCCACGTCAGCACGATGGATAACACAGCGGATACCGGAAGGAAATTCCAGATATATGCATTTTCGATATAGCAATACGAAAACAGTACGGCAACCGGAAGTACAAGTCTTCTGAGCGCCGTCAGGATATTCGAAAGAACAATCCTTCCCGTAGCATTGAAGTAAACCGACCATATCGTGGATATGACATTGGCAAGTACCGAAAGACCAAGACTTAAGAGAGGCATGGTCAGCACTTCGGGCGAATTAAAAAGCAATTCAAGCGGTCTGTGTATCAGAACAAGCACTCCGCAGAAAACCACACTCATCACAAATCCGACAAGCATCTCAAGCTTGAACAATACACGTATGCCTGTATTTTCCCTTGCCGAATGATAAACCCCCGTCATCGGAGCTCCCGCCTGAGGAACACCGGAAACTATCATAAGAGACAGTTCGGACAATGTGTTAAGTATTGCCCATACGGCCGCTCCGCTTGCCCCCGCAAGTTTTAAGATCAGTGCATTGACTGCAAAAAGACGAACCGCATCATAGAAATTGCCGAGTGCGGTGGGGCTTCCGTAATGAAGTATCGTTCCGCTTCCTTTTAATCCAAACATTCCTGCATCAAAGCGGTAATCGGAATCTTTTCTGTTAAGACATGCGAAACCGTATATGCATGCGATAAGCGTCGAGATAACACTGGCAAGCGCTGCACCCGTCATACCCATCGGGATAATATACAGAAGAACAATATCAAGAACGGAATCCGCGATAACCATGATGACGGTCATCATGGAGATCTCTTTTCTCTTTCCGGCAAGCTGGAGATAGAAAACCGGAAAGTAGATCATCATAAACGGAAGAGAACCAATGAGTGTAACAAAAATATAAGGATAAATAAATCCGCCGAGCTGATCTCCCTGGGCAAGAAAATCCGATATAGGATCTCCGGCAATCGCAAACAGTGAAAAAAGAATTCCGGTTATAAGCCCCAGCGTCAGTGCAGTATGGTAAAACCTTTTGGCTTCACCGATGTTATCTTTTCCGGCTTCACGTGCGGAAAGAAAGCTTCCTCCCGCGGCAATGAGTGCTCCTATACAGCACATGACAAGATATACAGGCATGGACAGGGTCACGGCACTCAGTCCTTCTTTCCCGAGCTTCAGCGAGATGAACACACTGTCGATAAGTGCATTGATCGTTCCGCCGAGAAGCGAGAACATTATAGGAAAGAGATTGATCAGATATTGTCTTCGTAAAAAACTGTCGTCGTGGCTCATATTAACACCGAGTACTGTGCCTTCTTTCCTTTGAATACTTCATTAAGCATCTTCTTCGTATCATCGCCGAACAGCGGACCGCATACCGACTGGATATCATTCACGCAGCACAACGAGAAATTTACCTCGATCATGGTAGGCTCTCCGTCCTCATCGATGGCCACGTCCCATCCGGCTATCCTGAAGTGGCTTATTGATGGATGTGCATCTTTCACCAGTTCGTAAGCTTTATCAAGATTGGGAATCTTCATATCGCTGAAAAGATATCCGTGCTCGGGATGCCTGTCGGTTTCTACGGCTCCGTGAAGAAATCCGTTCGTAAGCGACCCATCCTTTCTTACTCCGCAGAAAAGACCGCCGTGGGATATGTTATCGACACGGTCTCCTCCGACACCGATCCTGACAGCCGTACAGAGAATCTTCACATCGCTTCCGTCAAGCCAGCTCATAATGCGCAGGGTGTTGACCGACGATGGATTGAGTGCCGCCATATCCGGATGCTGTTTGATCGGTTTCTGAACAATCACATCCGTAGGAATCTTTCTGAGGACTTTACGGAATTCCGCGAATATATCTTCTCCTGAAATAAAATGAACACCGAAGCCACCCTCGGAAAAGACCGCACGCTTAAGCACGACCTCAGGTTCGGTCTTGATTCGGTGTTTTACTTCCTCACGGGTAATGAGTTTTCCGTGTTCATCCAGCCAGTTGTGACCTACACGCATAGCGATGGTCCGGGGCTGACGCGTATGGGGAAAGAATTTCGCGTAATAGCATTTATTATCCATATATGCGGATTCGCGTCGGTCGTTGTAAAAACGATCTATATGGATGAAATAGAAATCCTCGGGAATGTATTCGGGATAGAATTTTCCGCCCGAACGAAATGTACAGAGCCTGTGGAATCTGTCATCCATATGCCTTACATATGGGCTCCAGAATTTCTGAAGTTCCTCCTTCTGATCCTCTGTCAGTTTCGGAATATCCTTCATGGAAGAAAACTGCATCTTGCGATCAAGGCGCACTATTGCAGCGTTACAGAGTGAATCCAGGCTGGCTCTGCCTTCATTGAATTTACCGGTGAGCAAAGTATAGATGTTGTCACCGAAAACCTGTATACCGGTAGGTAGTGTATTCATAAACTAAAATATCACTCCTCAATGTTCAGAATATCGATGAAACCGGTAACCTCGAATATCTCCATGACTTCTTCGTTTGCATTCCTGATAGTCATGCTGCCCTGCTTGTTCATGATCTTCTGTGCGGAAAGAAGTACGCGAAGACCTGCGGATGAAACATAAGCAAGATTCTTAAGATCAAAGATGAGTTCCTTGATGCCTTCGATATTGTTCTTGACCTCCTCCTCAAGCTGAGGTGCGGTCATGGTATCAAGTCTTCCTTCAAGCGC
The DNA here is from genome assembly GCA_016285265.1 of Lachnospiraceae bacterium. GTDB lineage: Bacteria > Bacillota > Clostridia > Lachnospirales > Lachnospiraceae > AC2028. The sequence goes on along the minus strand of JAEEQL010000005.1, from coordinate 24,015 downwards.
GATCTCAAGTTTTGTTCCGTCAAGGTTTTTGTCGATAGTCATGTTGTTCTCCTTTTTTATATGATCACCGGGCGTTAGGATCGTCTCCCCGTGATATTTTTATTGCTACTTTATTCTCATACATGCGGTCGTCCGCAAGTTTAAGAAGCTCCTTCAGATCAAAATCATCCTTGCCGTAAGCAAGTCCGCATGCGATGACACACTCAACCTCTTCCTTGTTCTCATTGAGCTTGGCAAGCGCTTCTTCCCAGTCCTTCTTGAGCTTTTCGGCTTCGATTTCCGTAAGATCCCAGCCGAGGAGCATGAACTCATCTCCGCCCATACGGAAACCGTAAACATTGTCTCTTTCGACAGCCTGGAGACTTCTTCCGGCCTTGACGAGAAGTGCATCTCCCGCTTCATGTCCGAGATTGTCATTGGTCCTCTTAAGATAATTGACATCCATATTGTAGATGGCAACCTGATTCTGCTTGGGCATGAAATCGGAAAGCATCGACATATACTTACCCTTGTTGTAAAGACCGGTAAGCTTGTCGTGCTCGCTCTCGTAAGTGATCTGTTCACGCAGCAGTCCGTTTTCAATGAACAGCTTTATGACGTTGTAATGCATGCTGAAATTGTCATCATCCTCGAGACCGTCAGCATATAGATAAAGTGAATAATCGGTGCCGTGAATGGCACTGTCACAGATGTAACAAAGATAATCCTTGTCACCGAGACCCGGAAGTTTTCTGAACTCACCCTTTGTGACGGCGAAAACATCCTCTCTGTCGATGCGTACGCTCTGTATTGATTTGGTCTCCTTGTCAAGAAGATGTCTTTCCATCTTCCTGCCACGGCCGATATACATTACGACGCTTGAAACCTTGAAATACTTAAGAACTACCGGCAGACAGGATTCGTAGTTACCCGAAAGCTTTTCCAGCATTGCCGTCTGGAATGCACTCAGTTCTCTCCAATCCTTAAGATAACCCGAAACATCACGCAAAAGAGTTGCGTACTGACTGGTATTGTAGACATGATGCAATATCACCTCGGTTCCTTCCTGAGTCACGGGAAGGGAACGCGCGGTGTAATAATTGCCGCCGGTTCTGTCTGAAATTTCCCAGTCTTCTTCCTGATCGATAGTCTCCGTGTCGATGTTGAACGCAGACCATGCCGACCACTGTTCGTCGGTAAAATCCTCAACGCCGTTACGATAGAGTATATTACCCTGTCTGTCGGTGATGATGAATTCTCCGGCACGATTTTTTACAAAATCGCTGATGATCTTCTCATAATCCATATGTACCCCCCGAGTATGAAAAATCACTTTTTAATTATACACGATAGACTGATTATTATCATCCTCTTTTGCCCTTAAATGCATAATTTTGCACTTTACTTTAACAAGATAAAGTATTAAAATTTTATCTTGTAAAAGCATTTATGATCATGTTATTTACGTATGAATAAAGGAGAATCCTTACAATGAACGATAAACTCAGATCCGAATCGGTTGATCAGCTGTTCAAGGGAATCCTGGAGCTTCAGACCGTTGAGGAATGCTATTCATTTTTCGAAGATCTCTGCACCATCGGTGAGCTGGTAAGTATGTCACAGAGATTCGAGGTGGCCAAGATGCTCAAGGAAGGCCAGACCTATCTTGCCATCTCCGCCAAGACTGGTGCTTCCACCGCGACCATAAGCCGCGTCAACAGAAGCCTCACATACGGAAACGACGGCTACGATATCGTCCTTGCCAGAATGAAGGATGAGGACAAGCAGTAAGAACCGTCACCCTGTTTCGGACATGTTTCACACATAAAAAATGACGGCTGCATCTGCAGCCGTCATTTCGTTTATTCATCATTCAGTTTTCGAAATCAGCCTCGACGATATTTTCCTCGACGGGTTCAGGCTCGTTGTCCCTTGCTTCTTCGAGAGCATCCTTAACCTCGGATGCGGCCTTCTTAAGATCCTTTCTTTCCTTTGCCTTGTAGGAAAGCTTATCCCTGTCCCTCTCGGGAACACCGTTCTCACTCATGATGATCTTGCCCTGGAAAAGAGCCTTTTCATCAATGATGATATTTCCGGTATGGATATCGCCGATGATCCTGGAAGTTGATGCAAGCTCAGCTCTTTCGGGAGCAATGACATTGCCTTCGATGTCTCCGCCGACAATGATGCCGCTGCATTTGACATTGCCCTTGATAACACCGCTGGTACCTATCACAAGAGTACCCTCGACATTCACGTTTCCGCTTATCTTGCCGTCGATACGTGCAGATCCCGGAGCGGCAAAATCACCGTTCACCACGGAGCCCTTGCCGAGAAGCGTGCTTATATTCAGTTTCTGATTTTTCATTACCTTTACTCCCTTTTTATAGGTGCGGCAAAGATCATCCGCTAATTATCATGACCTCATCGGGATCGATGTACTCTCCGTTAAGGAGCATCTCATATCCCAATGCGGTATTTCCCGTTTTGAGATTGTAAAGTGTATTTCCTACAGAAACAGTGTCGCCCTCGGATACAACAGGGTCACCGTCATTCATATACACGGTCATATATCCGTTGCCGTGATCGATGGTGATGACATTATAGAACCCGAGGTCTTTTATTTCTTTATCACTGCCGTCGGTACTTTCACCGGCAACATAGTACTCGGCTATAGAACCGTTATCATTTCTTTTGGGATTGGTTCTGATCTCGACAACCGTTCCGCATGCGGTAGCTCTTACATAATCACCTTCGGAACCGGTAAAGACTACAACCGGTATATCTCCGTCACTGGTAAGATGCATTGAAGCAGAACCGCTCAAAGGGAAATCGGTGGGAATATACATATTTTCAATCTGAGCATTAAGGGTGCCGAGCTCTTCGCTCTTGGCATTTACCGTCTGGCTCAGGGCCTGTATTTCCGTATCTTTGGATGCGATGGTCGCATTTAGAGCCACGATCTGTGATTCAAGTTCGGAGATCCTGGCATTCCCGATCTCAATACTTTCGTTATATCTGCTGATGATACCTGCCTCATTGGCAAAATATCCTATGGATATACCTATAAATATGGCTAGGAAGATCACGCCAAACCAGATGAGTCCCTTATGAACGACAACAGGTCTGATCCTTTCATTGACATCGCTTGATGCAACGATCATCTGGCGATTGATTTTTTTTCTGTGCTTGGAATCCTTAAGCACATACACAAAGCGTGAAGCCATTAAACCTCCATATCCGGAACGATTTCCGATTATGGGTAATTATATCCGTTTAAAAAAATGAATGCAAATAATTTGCAATAATATCGTAATATTTATGAAATTTTAACCATATCTGACCAAAAAAGAATGATTTTTGGCAAAAAATAAGCTTCGGGAGTACCCGAAGCCCATTTTTTTATCATTTAGAACACATTTTTATGATCTCATCCATCAGGAGGTTTCCGCCATAGATATCAAGTGCGGAACCGACAGTGATGTCAACTTTTCCGTCGCACATATCTCTTATGGAAAGTATGTCGTCATATGAAGCGATGCCTCCCGCATATGTCACGGGCCTGAGAGTGAAGTCCTTAAGTATCTCGAGAACTCCTTTCTCCGGACCGTTTGCCTTTCCCTCGGAATCAACCGCATGGATCAGGAATTCATCACAGTAATCCGACAGTTCGGTAAGAAGCTTTTCATCCAGGACGGCTTCTGTTTCCTTCTGCCATCTGTCCGTCATTACCTTATAAGAATCTCCTATCCTCTTACAGCTAAGGTCCAGGACAAGCTTTTCGGGAGTGGCGGCGCAGCTTATCTTCTCAAGGTTAGCGTAATCGATCTTACCGTCCGAAAAAACATAAGACGTAACGATGACATGAGAAGCACCCGCATCAAGAAACTCACCGGCATTTTCGGGAAGTATTCCTCCGCCCACCTGAAGCCCGCCGGGATATGCTCTCAGGGCTTTCATGCACTCTTCATACGAGGCTTCATATTCGGGAGTGCCCTTCTTATTCAGGATGATCACATGTCCGCCCTTAAGTGCGCGCTCTTTGAACATATCCGCATAATGAACCGAATCATATGCCGATACAAAATTCTCGGAAGCGGAATTACCTTCATCCTTAAGAGATGATCCGACTATCTGCTTTACTGTTCCGTTGTGTATGTCGATACAGGGACGAAATCTCATACGTGTTTTATTTATTCAGTGACTCCTCTATAACGTTACTCATATCATAGAACCCTGCGCTCTTTCCTGCAAGGAATACCGCTGCGCTTACCGCACCCTTTGCAAATACGGCTCTTGAATATGCGGTATGCGAGAAGGTGATGACCTCATCGGTTCCGGCGAAGATGACATCATGGTCGCCTACGATCGTTCCGCCTCTTACGGCACTGATACCGATCTCTTTATCGGGTCTCTTCTCTCTTCTTGAGGATCTGTCAAATACATATTCATATTCGTTATTAAGAGCTTCGTTGACGGAATCGGCAAGTGCAAGAGCGGTGCCGCTGGGAGCATCGAGCTTCATGCGGTGATGCTTTTCAACGATCTCGATATCGAATCCCGAAGGTGCAAGTATTGCTGCAGCCTGCTTAAGAAGATTCTGGAGAAGGTTGATGCCGAGGCTCATATTTGCACTCTTGAGAACTGCGATCTTTCCCGAAAGAGCCTTAGCCCTTGATAACTGTTCCTCGGAAAGTCCGGTGGAGCACAGGACAAGAGGAAGGTTCTTAGCCTCACAATAATCCATGAGTTTATCCACTGCGGCTGCCGATGAAAAATCGATAACCACATCTGCCTGTACATCGCATGCGTTAATATCGGTAAATACGGGATAACCGTTTGTAGTGATGTTGTCGGCGATATCGATTCCGGCAACTATCTGTGCATCACTGCGCTCTTTTACTATCGCGGTGATCATCTGTCCCATACGGCCGTTGCAGCCGTGCATGATTATTCTTGTCATATCATTTTCCTCTTTTAACATACAGCCCGCAAAGTTTCCTTCACGGGCCGTTTGGTAAGTATCAGTCTTTGCTCAGGTCGTTGAATTTGATGACTGCGCCTTCAGCTACCTTGATGCCGTAATCGGAAAGTGACTTCTTGAGTCTTGCCGCATTTGCATCTTCCATCTCGGTAAGGGGAAGACGAAGAGGTCCGGCATTCATTCCCATAAGATTGAGTGCTGTCTTAACGGGGATGGGATTGACTTCGCAGAAGAGGCTTGCGATGAGGTCGAGTGCTTCAAGCTGAAGCTTGCAGCTCTTCTTTACATCTCCCTCAAGGTAAGAAGCAACGATGTCGTGAGTCTGCTTAGGTGCTACGTTGGAAAGAACGGAGATGACTCCGAGTCCGCCGAGTGCAAGCAGGGGAACGATCTGGTCGTCATTACCGGAATAGATTGCGAAATCCTCGGGCATAATTGATGCAAGAGTTGCGACCTGAGATATGTTTCCGCTCGCTTCCTTGATAGCTACGACGTTCTCGGATCTCTCGCTGATCTTCTTGACGGTAGCGGGAAGTATGTTGCATCCGGTTCTTGAAGGAACGTTGTAAAGGATAACGGGAATCTTGACGGAATCCGCTGTTTTGCAGAAATGCTCGACAAGACCGTTCTGGGTAGCCTTGTTGTAATAAGGGGTTACAAGAAGGAGAGCGTCAGCTCCTGCCTTCTCTGCTTCAACGCTGAGGTAGATAGCGGTCTCGGTGCTGTTGGATCCGGTTCCTGCGATAACGGGAACTCTTCCGGCAACCTTCTCTACCGTATGTCTGATGACATTCAGGTGCTCCTCGTGTGTAAGGGTTGATGCCTCACCGGTGGTGCCGCATGCAACGATCGCATCGGTTCCGCCCTCGATCTGGAACTCGATCAGCTCGTCAAGCTTCTCGAAATTAACACTTCCGTCTGCGGTCATGGGTGTTACGAGTGCAACTGCTGCTCCTGTGAAAATCGGTTTGCTCATTTTGTAATTCTCCTCTCGTTCTTTTAGTTACGTGTTACGTCAGCCTCTCTTCTCACAGCGCTTATGAAAAAAAGAAGACTGACACGTAATAAAATACGGTCAGCCGTTATCAACAAATAATTTGATAGCTCCCCATCCCTCTCGGGATGACAGTTATACGACTATTGATCGTATGCCCAGGATCCGGTCCTCCGTATAAACCGTTCCTTCGGCGTCTCACCCTTTCATAAATCTTCGTCTGTGTACGGCACATCCGATTTACTACTTTTGATTGACGCAACCTCTACCGTTTTTATTAACTTGAAATGAATACTAGCACCATCACCCTGATGTGTCAAGCGCATAACCGGGATGTTGTGTTTTTACAGTTCCATAAACACCGCAGACCCGGCATTAACCGTAAGTGCTCCGGCCTTCAGCTCGTATGATCCGAACGAATAGATCACATCACCGTCGGCACAATCCACAGTATATTCCTTACCGGTGGGATTGATCACGACCAGTATCTTCTCTTCACTAAGAGCTCTTATGTAAGCAAGGGGCTTACCCGGAGCTCCGTCACATACGAACTCAATTTCTCCGAGACTCTGAAGTGCGGGATGTGCCTGCCTTGTCTCTATCAATTTCTTTACTTCGCTCCTGAGAGACCCTGCATCACCCATCTGTGCTTTTGCAGTGGGCCTGTCACCTGAAGGATCAATGGGGATGTAGAGCTTATCTGAGGGTGCCGATGAAAAACCGGCATTAATGCTGTCATCCCACTGCATGGGAGAACGTGAGCCTGTTCTTCCGTATCCGCCTTCCACCGAATTCAGGCCTTCAACATATCTCATTCCGATCTCGTCTCCGTAATAAATGTACGGAGCACCGGGCATGGACAAAAGGAATGCGAAAGCAAGTTTTCTCTTTTCCTCGCTTATATGACGTGCAAGTCTGTCCATATCGTGGTTGCCGGAGGGTATGCATATAAGTCCGCGTCTTTCGGACTTTTCATAGCTTTCGATGTATTTACGGACAAATTCGGATGCATCACCATTTCCCTCAAAGAAAGGTTTCTCGCATCTGAACAGATCGTTGTAATGCGAAGGACCGAAATGCAGAAGGAAATCCATATGGAATCCTCCGGCAAGGCTCTTGTCGGGCTCTCCCCATTCGGACACCATGGCAGCTTCGGGAAATTCTTCATCAAGGAACTTCCTTATGTCCTGCCACAGGGAAATGGTTCCCTTACCTTCCGGATCGTTCTTGACAAGTGATCCGGCCATATCAACGCGGAATCCGTCGCATCCCATGGAAAGCCAGAAACGCATTATATTCTTGATCTCTTCCCTGGTAGCCATGGGACCGGGTGCATCCATGGACTGCTGCCAGGTTTTTTCCGGTTTATAGAATCCGTAATTAAGAGCGGGCTGATGGGTGAAGAAATTGACTATGCAGCTTCCGTCACGGTCTGAGATACCGCGAAGTGTTCCGTATCCCGCAGGCTCCTCCCATATGCTGTCGGTCCAGACATAACGGTCGGTGTATTCATTCCTTTGAGCCTTCATGCTCTCCTTAAACCATGGATGATCCCAGGAGGTATGACCCGGAACGAGATCCAGTATCACGTGCATTCCGAGTTTATGGGCACAGTCAAACAGTTCCTTAAGATCGTCATTGGTTCCGTAGCGCGGTGCAACCTTATAGTAATCGGCAACATCATATCCCGCATCTCCGAATGGAGAATCAAAACAGGGATTGAGCCAGACAGCGGTGCAACCCAGCTCACGGATGTAATCGAGCTTTTCAGTGATCCCTTTTATATTTCCGATGCCGTCTCCGTCCGTATCCTTGAAGGACTGGGGATATATCTCATAGAAAACCGCGTTGTCAAGCCATTCGGGACGCTTAGCCATAATCTTCCTCCGTACGGGAAAAAAAGGACGGTCATTTCGTTCACGAATTTTTGTGAACGAAGGAACCGTCCCCATATTTATCAGTTATTGAAATTAGCTCTCTTACGCATACGTGAATCAAGGATCTTCTTGCGGATACGCAGTGTCTTGGGTGTTACCTCGAGAAGCTCATCCGTTTCGATAAAGTCGAGCGCCTGCTCAAGTGAAAGGATCTTGGGAGGTGTAAGCCTGAGTGCTTCATCTGCGGATGACGATCTGGTGTTGGTCATCTGTTTCTTTTTGCAGACATTGACCTCGATGTCTTCCGACTTACCGGTCTCGCCGACGACCATTCCCGCATAAACCTTCTCACCGGGTCCGATGAAAAGACTGCCTCTTTCCTGTGCATTGAATAGTCCGTAGGTGACTGCTTCACCTGCTTCGAACGCTATGAGCGAACCGAGCTTTCTGTAAGCGATATCCCCTTTATAAGGTGCATATCCGTCGAACTCGGTATTGATGACGCCGTTACCCTTGGTATCGGTGAGAAATTCTCCCCTGTAACCGATAAGTCCCCTCGAAGGAATGGAGAACTCAAGTCTTGTATAGGTACCGCCGCTGATGGAGCTCATGTTGCGGAGCTCACCCTTTCTGGCACCGAGCTTTTCGATGATCGCACCGGTATTGTCATTGGGAACATCGATATACGCAACTTCCATGGGCTCTGTCTTCTTGCCGTTTTCATCGGTCTTGTAGAGAACCTCTGCCTTGGATACGGCAAACTCATAGCCTTCACGTCTCATCGTCTCGATAAGGACTGACAAGTGGAGTTCTCCTCTTCCGGATACCTTGAATCTGTCGGTGTCCTCGGTCTCCTCCACCCTGAGGGAAACGTCGGTATTAAGTTCCTTGAAAAGCCTGTCTCTTAAATGTCTGGAGGTTACGTACTTTCCCTCCTGACCTGCAAGAGGCGAATCGTTTACGCAGAAATCGATCGCGATCGTAGGCTCGGAGATCTTCTGGAATGGAATCGGACTTACTTTGTCGGGGCTGCAGAGAGTATCACCGATATGTATCTCGGAGATACCTGATATGGCTACAATGGAACCTATACGAGCCTCGGTAACCTCAACCTTCTTAAGTCCGTCGAATTCATAAAGCTTGCTTATCTTGGTTTTGATAAGCTTATCGGGATCGTGATGGTTACAGATGACAACTTCCTGGTTAACCTTAACCGAACCGTTCTCTACTTTTCCGATACCGATACGGCCGACATACTCGTTGTAATCGATGGTGGAAATAAGAACCTGAGTGCCCTCATCGGGGTCACCCTCGGGTGCGGGAATATAATCAAGGATGGTGTCGAAAAGAGGTGCCATTGAAGTACCCTGCTCGTCGGGATCCATACTTGCTATACCGCTCTTTGCGGATGCATATACGAAAGGACAGTCAAGCTGTGCATCGTCGGCATCCAGCTCAAGGAAAAGCTCCAGTACTTCATCCACAACCTCCCTGGGCCTTGCTTCGGGACGGTCGATCTTATTGATGCAAACGATAACGGGAAGCTTAAGCTCAAGTGCTTTTCTGAGCACGAACTTGGTCTGGGGCATTGCACCCTCGAATGCATCAACGACAAGGATAACGCCGTTGACCATCTTGAGCACACGCTCTACCTCGCCGCCGAAATCGGCATGTCCCGGGGTATCGATGATGTTGATCTTGGTATTCTTATAGGTAACTGCGGTATTCTTGGAAAGGATGGTGATACCGCGCTCACGCTCGATATCTCCCGAGTCCATTACACGCTCGGCAACCTCCTGGTTCTCCCTGAATACACCGCTCTGCTTCAAAAGCTCATCGACCAGGGTGGTCTTACCGTGGTCTACATGCGCGATGATCGCTACGTTTCTGATGTCTTCTCTCTTGGTGACCATTTCTTTCTCCTTCTCAAAACCTAAATACTATACCTTAATATATGGGATTTTTCAAGTATCGGAGTCAAAAGAAGGAATAAGCACCCGGGAAATGCCGATAAATACACTAAAAAGGACCCGGCTTTTCGGCCGGGTCCACAATGATCACATATTTATTCCACCCTGGTAAATACCCAGTAGCTGCCGGTGATCCACTCTCCGGAAATATCGTAAACATCATAGAAAAGTTCCAGATTCTCATCGTCCACATAAACAATCTCGTAAACATCCCTGGCGGCACCCCAGTCAAGAACAGAGCCGGTGCGTGCAACGATATCGTCCTCAAACACCAGATGACCGGATTCATTCTCTACAACAGGCGAAACTATCGTGTAGTCAAGTGTTGTCGTATCATACACTTCCATTATCGCCTGTGCATTATCTGTCACAGTCAGCTTATAGTACTGAGGGAATCCCCAATAATACTCCGTTACGCTTCCTTCGATCTCAGTGGAGAATATCTCCCAGTTTCCTACGGATGCATCGAACATATTCTTATAGATCTCAGCCTTGCCGGATGAATTATACCTGTCATAAAAAACCGTATCGCCCAGTCTGCCCGTGAAGACATAATATGAATCCTTAAGCATATCCTTAAGTGCTTCATCGGAGAATTGCTCAAGTGAGCGGCTTTCTTCGTCATATCCGCTCCTGTCCCTGTAGGCTCCGTAAAAATACTGCTTTCTTACTTTACCCGAGGGGTAATTCTGCACGTAATCATAAAAGTCGTGCTCTTCAAGTTCCTCCCTGGGAAGCCTGTATGTGCATACCGGATCTCCGTCATCCCATGCATAGTTCATTTCGGATACCGCATATACATCGACATATAATGTGCCGTCAAGAAGGGTCACATCCGTATATCTGGTCGTCCAGACAGTTTCGTCATAATTGTGATAATAATCCTCGATAAGATAATGGAATGCCTGTCTGCCCTTATCGAAATATGAATAAGGCGATATGTTGGTCGCCATATCGGGGGATATATCCCCATCCGAATCCATACCGGACACTTCCATGGTTATAAGATCAAGCCCGTCACCGTCTTCATTGACCTCATAGATCGTATCTTCCGAGAATTCAAACTCGGAAGACCAGCGTACGGTCACAAGTTCCACGCGTCCGTTATGGTCAAGATCCGTGACATAATATCCGACGCTGTCATAAACGGCAACTTCTTCGCGCGGTATCTGCCAGGTATCGCGGTTTTCGATAAGCAGATCTATCTGGGGATCCAGATCCTTATCTCTTATCTCTTCAACGATCTCAGGTATTTTTGTTTCGATCGGCTTGTCGTCTTCTTCATCTTCTTCATCATCCTCTTCCACAGTAACTTCCTCAGTCACCTCTTCCTGCTTACCGCATGCGGAAAAGACTGCGGAAGAACACAAGATCACAGACATAAACAACAGATAAAACTTTCTTTTCATGACATCCCCTCATAAAACAAAAACCGGGTCAGGTACATTGCTCCCAACTCGCATATATCAGTCTGTTCTTTCAAAATACCAGATGCTCCAGGGATCGTATGTTTTTCCGTTCCAGGTATCAAACATAACTATCAGATGCCCTTCTTCATCAATCGTGATGAATGTCAGAGTAAAGGAATTATATCCCTTAGCGATATCCCTACTGGTATATTTCAACTGAGAAAAAAGCATCCCCTCTGCTCTATCCCTGAGTTCCGGATCGAATTCAAACACATAATACGAATCAGGATCTAATGAAATATTAATAGTCCTGTCATTAAAAACCTCGAGAATATATCCGGGCAAATCAGACGAGGAATGAACAACAAGCTCTTCATCTTCGATCTTATACACTCCCCATCTCCCGATCATCTCATTAAAGAGTCCTTCGGAAGTCTGCCAGGGTTTGTCCGCGATTAAATAATCCGTGTAAAAATCCGTATAGTGGATCTTGCCGGCAAACAGATGAAACGAATCGGTCAGCATATCAATGATCTCATCATCGGACATATCCTCCATGACACATCCTCTTGTCGAACCGGCGGAATAACCGTAAATAAGTCCCATCCAGTATTTTGAAATATCGCTGTCAACATTGAACGAAGATTTATAATCGGATAATTCTTTTTCGCTCATCACACCGTTCGGCTCGGTAAAAATTTTATCCTCATCATGACCTGAATCCTCGGATTCACTCTTTGCGTATACTTCGCTCACAACCTTGCCGTCAACAAACGACACATCGCAATATCTGCATTTGTCACGGCCTGAAAAATCCGCATAATAATCCTTGAACAGATAATGGAATACACCGTTATATTTATCGTAATAACCGTATACCACGCTGAAACATCCCATATCGGGAAAGAATTTTCTTTCCTTATCAAAGCCTTCGAACTCCCATTCAAGATGATCGAAACCATTCCTTGTTTCGTTGATCTCATAAATGTCGACAGTACTGATGTTATCCGTACCTTTCCTTGATGTGACAATAATTTCGGAACGTCCGTTATAGTTAAGGTCACTGAGTGAATAAGTGATCTCGTCACAGAGAACCGCTTCATCGTGAGGAATGATCCACGCTTCCTTTCCTTCCAGGAAGATCCTTATATGGTTTTCGATAGCATCATCATAGATCTCGCTGACAACAAGGTGATACGGAGGCTTTTCGAGTTTTTCCTCTATGACTTCGACCTCTGTGACTTCTATACCATCTGTTTCATCCGGTTCCCCCGTAGCTTCTTTGTCATCTGTTTCTTTCTCTTCCGATACAATATCCGCCATATCTTCCTGTCTACCGCATCCGGAAAAGAAAACCGAAGAACACATAACAAAAGACATAAGCAACAGATAAATCTTTCGTTTCATGTTATTCCTCCTTAAAACATCAGTCGGGTCAGGAGCTGAGCTCCTGACCCGAAATTATCAGTCTGTTTTTGCAAAATACCAGGTGCTTCCCGGGAAGTATTCATTTCCGTTCCAGGAGTCACACATCACGACAAGATGACCTTCCTCATCGATACCGGTAAAGGTCAGGAGCATAAAATCGTAAGCCATTCCGTCGGAAGCAGGCGGCATATACTGTACTATAAGCATTCCGTCTGCCTTATCAAGAAGATTTCCCTCGATCGTATATTCATAATCGGTATTCAGATACTCTTCCAGATGTACTGTCCTGTCTTCAAATACATCAAGAGTCATATAATACTGGTCATCGGGCTCATAATATTCAACATAGCCTTCGGCATCGGTCATATAAAGTCCCCAGCTTCCGATCATATCCATGAAAAGTCCTTCAGAGGTCTGTTCGGAACTGTTTACGGAAATATACTTTTCGAAGAAATCATCGTATGTGATCCTTCCTGCAAACAGAAGGTAAGAGTCCGTAAGAATATCCTTTATCTCATCATCGGACATATCTTCCACTATATGTCTGTTCTGTGAATAGATTGAATCAGCATCAAAATTTCCGAGCCAGAATTCCTTTGTGGTGTAATCTCCGGGATATGAGGCCATTAAAGTATAGAATGCGTCTTCGCTCATTTCACCGTCAGGTCCGGTATATGTCGTCACCTCGTCGCGATCGGAACCCTTGGATTCGCTCTTTGCATATACCTCGTCGATCACCTTACCGTCTGCGAATGATACGTCGTGCATTCTGCATCCGCCGTGGGAAAAGGAATACGCATAATAATCCTTAAACAGATAATGGAATATGCCGTTTTCCTTATCGTAATAACCGTTTACCGCACTGAAATATCCCACATCGGGAAGAGATTTCTGCTCCTTATCGATTCCTTCAATCTCCCACTCAAGTAGATCGTATCCGTCTCCCTTTTCATTGATCTCATAGATATAAACGGTGCTGACGGTTCCCATGCCTTCCCAGTATGTGACAATGAGTTCGGTGCGCCCGTTGTAATTCAGATCGCTCAGGGAATAAGTCAATCCTTCATAGAGCACGGCTTCATCATGAGGAATGACCCAGTCTTTTCTTCCGTCAATAAATACATCTATCTGCGATTCAAGTACCTTATCATCTATCGACTTAACAACTTCGGGAATCGACGGTTTTTCATCCTCGTCCTCATCCTCATCTTCGTCGTCATCCCTGTCTTTTTCATCTTCGTCTTCTTCGATAACGGTATCCTCTTCAGGCTCGGCGGTCTTACCGCATCCCGAGAGAAAAGAAAGTGAGAATACCAATCCGGCAAGCAATATGGATAAATATTTTTTCTTCATCTTCATCTCCTCATGATCAAGTGTAATCTTTTAAATACGTAAGATTACTTCCGCCGAGGATTCCGTCATAGCCGTAAAGATCAAGGCTGACATACATGATATCCTTATCGGAATTTATACCCGTAATCGTGTATCTTTCGCACACAACACCATCGGGTAATATTGTACTGTCGGTTATTTCAAAATACGGGTTCAGATCATCATCCGTATAAAGGACTGTTGACCAGACATATGAGGCTTTACCGTCATAATATTCGATCTTGGTAATGAAAGCATCATAGTCGATCTCAAGAGTGCTGTAATAATCGGATCCGATTTCATAATTTGTTACGTCTCCCTCAACCTCGCTCTCACACAGCCCCCAGAATCCTATGTAGTCACTGTTGTCGGCACCGTATGATTGCCCGGTCGCCGGGGAATCGTTATACGAATCATTAAATCCGGAGTAGTCTATTTCTCCCGTAAACACCCTGTAGGAATCCGTCAGAACACTTACAAGGAATGAATCATCCAGATTCATCACACTGAGGTCGTCATAAGAACTTCTGTAGTAGATGCCGAAGTACTGCTCCTTCGTTCCGTATTCTCCGGGATAAGTACCAACGATATCATAATACTCATCTTCATCTATTTCTCCGTCGGGAGAATAAAATGCATATTCATCATCAAATTCCATTGTACCCGGAATCGGGATCTGGTTTATCCTGACTGAAAGATAGGTATAAACCGCAGCCACACCTTCTTCATAACAAAGATCGCAGTAACAGTCACCGTATTCGCCGTTTCCGTTATCAAAAATATTGTCTATAAGATAATGGGATGCCTGCTTATCTCTGTTAAAATAGGCGACTGATTCGGGGAAATTGATAAGATCCGGAGGAAGACTTGAAGTGACATTCTGAATTCCGGTGTAATCAAAACCGGCTTCCGTGAAAGCATCTCCCTTTTCTGTGATCTCATAGATACGCATATCCGTGACCGATGAATATGCCGATTCAGTCATTACGATGATCTCGCTTCTTCCGTTATGATCAAGGTCGGTGACGCAGTATCCGGCATTATCCAATTCTATGGTCATTTCACCCGAAACGGTCCAGATCTTCTTATTCTTGACAAAGACTTTGATCTGATCGGCCAGGGTATCCTCATCGATGGATTCTACATAGGCATTCTTTTCATCTTCATCGTCTTCGTCATCATCCCTGTCATCATCTTCATCGTCGTCTTCATCTTCGTCTTCTTCGATCACAGGTTCATCGGCTGTCCTGCCGCATCCCGTGAAGAACACGGATGAGCACATGATCACGGACAGCAGCAATGCAAGATACTTTTTCCTCATGATTCTCCCCCACTTCAGGAAAACACCTCTGATAAACATTTCCCCGAAACATCAATATACCTTTTCAAAAAACAGAGTATATGTACCAAGATAATAGTCGTCCTCATCATAAAACATAAGGGCAACAGTCATCTCTTCATCATAAACATCGACTATCATATATTCTTCGTAGGCTATGGTAGAAGGAAGTACATCGGTATCATCGTAAATGAATGTGAAATAGGTATCGTCATATTCAACATCCATTCTGTATGCCAGAGTCTGCAAACCGTCGGTAAATTCAAAAAGCTCTACGGTCCTGTCGCTGTAGAAGCATAGTCTTTCATTAAAGTCGGAATCCTCATCGAAATACTGATATTCACCATCCATATATGCCATGGTGATAT
Source organism: Lachnospiraceae bacterium (assembly GCA_016285265.1). Taxonomy (GTDB): domain Bacteria; phylum Bacillota; class Clostridia; order Lachnospirales; family Lachnospiraceae; genus AC2028. Next base: position 8,296 of record JAEEQL010000005.1, on the reverse strand, counting down.
CCCAGTCTCCGATCAATTCTTCGTATTCATCTTCATCTTCTTCTACCACCGTTTCAACAACTGTTTCGATGTCTTCCACTTCCGGAAGAACCTCCACCTGGGACATGATCTGCTGAGCTTCCTGTGCGGTCTGGATGTAGTGTCCTGCCTGAAACAGTGTGCTTGCGATAATTGCGATGATGATCATTACTCTCATTGTTTCCTGCCCTCCTTACATAAGACGATCCGGTACTGTTTAACCTGTAACCTGTCTGTTATTTTTTACTTCCGCAGCCTTGTCCTTAAGTTCCCTCGCATTTTCAAGGGAGCTTTCCGATACGGAATCCGTGCCCAGAAGTCTTGCTATCTCCGCTATGGATGCATCTCCTTCCGCAGGAACGACATCCGTGGTGGTTGATGATGCATCCGATGATTTTACGATGATAAAATGATGATCCGCCATCGCCGCTATCTGGGGAAGATGCGTGATACAGATAACCTGGTGATGCTCCGATACACGTGCCAGGCTTCCCGCAACCTTCCATGCGGTAATACCGCTGATTCCCGAATCGATCTCATCGAATATAAGTGTTCCGGTATCTTCCTTACCTGCCATCACGGTCTTTACGGCAAGCATCATACGTGATAGTTCTCCGCCCGATGCAACATCCGCAATCGGCTTCCTCTCCTCTCCGGGATTAACGGAGATAAGGAAATCAGCCTCATCGTTTCCGCGTGCCGTGGGTTCACATTTATCAAGTCTTACCTCAAGGTCGACCGTTTCAAAATTGAGTTCCTTAAGTCTTTCGGTGAGCTCCTTTTCAAGAAGCGGTGCATTTTTCTTTCTGATACCGGAGACCTTTTCGGCAGCCTTAAGATATTCATTTTCCGCTTTCTTAAGATCCGCCTTTAAGCCTTCGATATATGCATCATAGTCTTCGTATTTTGCTATGATCTCTTTTCTCGAATCGGCATATGCAAGCACATCTGAGATCGTTCTTCCGTATTTGCTCTTGAGCTTATTGATCAGGTTGAGTCTTTCTTCGGTGATCGCAAACTTTTCTTCGTCGAACTCCATCTGTGACAGATATGAACCGAGTTCCATCTGCAGATCTGAAAGAATGGATTCAGCGGACCTGAGTTCTTCCTCAATACCCGCTAGCTCGTCGTCATATTCCGAAACGGATGAAAGCTCCTTCAGAGCCTGCGAAGTAAGATTGCCGGCATTTTCTTCGTCTCCTCCGATTAATTCATGCGCCCTGCTCACACCTTCGGCGATCTTTTTGAAATTACTCATCCTTCGATAAGTATTCTCGATCTCTTCGTCTTCGCCTTCACGAAGCGCGGCGTCTTCTATCTCTTCAAGTTCGAAGCGTGCGAGGTCGCATTCCCTTCCCGCAGCCCCCGTATCCTTTGATTCCTCTTCAAGCTTATCCCTAAACTCACGCATCTTACGGAAGCTTCCTGACACGCCTTCCGCCAGTACCGCCACATCCTTACCGCAGTATAGATCGATTATCGAAAGAAGCTCCGAGCGGTGAAGAAGTGTTTCGTAATCCCTCTGTCCGTGCACATCGATAAGAGCCTGCGAAAGTCTCTTCATCTCTTTAACGGCAACGTTAGATCCGTTTACCCTGCACGTGCTTTTATTCTGGGAGCATGTTCTCTTGATGATGATGCTGCCGTCATCTTCCGGTTCGATATCGAGATCTCTCAGAACGGAAAGTGCGGTTTCGGATACAGAATCAAAGACCAGCTCGACAGATGCGTTTTCCGCACCCTTTCTGATCATTGAGGTATCGAATCTCGAGCCCAGTGCCATTAGCACGGACCCCATAAGAAGGCTTTTTCCGGCACCGGTCTCACCGGTAAGGATGTTAAGTCCCTCGGAAAAATCTATATCGGCGTCTTCTATGAGAGCCAGATTTTTAACATGAAGATTTTTAAGCATTTGTTCCTCCGCCTTTTTACGGGCGGTCGAAGGTATCAGGGATTCACGATATCCTTGATCTTGGTCATGAGTTCGTCAGCCTTATCCGCATAGCGCACGGCGATCATTACGGTATCATCTCCGGCGATACATCCGGAAACCTCTTCAAGGTGCATCGCATCTATCGCGGCAGCCACAGCCATGGCCATTCCCGCAACGGTCCTTAAGACAAGAATTCTTTCAGCCTTGTCCATTGCGACAAATCCGTCCCTTAGAACTCTGGAGTACTTTTCCTCCATCGCACCGGAACCGGACATGATACGCACATATTTCAAGCCGTTTTTGTCGGAAGGCATCTTGGATAGGGACAGTTCACGGATGTCCCTGCTGACGGTTGCCTGTGTGGCCTTGAAGCCTTCCTTTTCAAGAAGCTCGCAGAGCTCTTCCTGAGTGGCTATATCATTCTTTTCAATGAGGCCTAATATCGCTCTCTGTCTGGCGTCCTTTTTAAGCATCATTCATCTCCCATCTTGTTGTGGAGATTCTCGAGGAAGCTCAGGTTATTGAGTATGATAAATTCAGTTGATTTCTCGGACTTTCTGATCCTGATGACATCACCCTTTTGGAGCAGTGTCCTGACCTGTCCGTCAAAAGAAAACTCTATCTGTCTCTCGGCCCACATTCCGTCCTCCGGCACTCTTACCTCTATGCAGTCATTGGAGGAAAGAATGAGTGATGCACGGTTGAGCGAATGGGAACAGATGGAAGTAAGGACCATGACCTCAGCGTTATGTTCGACAATGGGGCCTCCGGCTGAGAGGTTGTAGCCCGAAGATCCCGTGGGGGTTGTGATTATTATTCCGTCTCCCTTATACTCGTGCAGGAATTGACCGTTTATATATACGGGAAGATTTATCATGTTCATGCCGCCGTAGCGGGTTATGACGATATCGTTAAGTGAACGGCCGTTAAATACTTCTCCGTTCTTTCTTACGATCTCACCGCGGAGCATCATTCTCTTCTGTGTGAGGAAGTCGCCCATGTAGATGCGGTTAAGGCTGTCCTCGAGCTTATCGGGTTCTATCTCGGTAAGGAATCCGAGTCTTCCGAGATTGACACCGACAATGGGAACATCGAGCTTCCATGCTTCCCTTGCTGCCTGGAGCACAGTTCCGTCTCCGCCGAGAACGAGAATGCAGTCATAACCGGGATGGTCTATCTCGGCATCAAGATCTTCCGTTCTCTTTTTATCCGAGATGAGCACGTCATATGCCACACCCTTGGACTTAAAGAAATCGGAAACTCTCTTTGTGATCTTTCCATTCGGATCCTTAAATTGATTTGTGTAGATCAGAACTCTTTTCATTTCGCAAGCTCCGTATGTGACATACCCGCAAGGACCGAGATCCTGTTCTTCCATGCTTCATCCGAAGCAAGAACTCTTCCCTCACCGTTTGCTGTTTCAAAGCTTTCTATTGCTTCCTTTTCATTCATCGAAAGGATCTCTTCGGGTATCTTTTCCTTTTTGATAAGGTTCATAAGGTATTCGATATTTCCCTCGGGTCCCTTGATGGGCGAAAAGTCTATTCCGAGAACTTCAAATCCCACATGATCCGCAAAGCTTATCGTACGTGCGATCACTTCTTCGTGAACGGCTATGTCCCTTACGACTCCGTTCTTTCCTACCTTGCCCTTGCCCGCTTCAAACTGCGGCTTGATAAGTGCAACGATCCTTCCGTCATCCTTAAGAAGATTTCTTGCGGGGATCAGGATCTTGTCGAGTGAGATGAAGGATACATCCACACTGGCAAAATCTATTTTCTCCGGAATATCCTCCGGAGTCAGAAATCTGAAATTGGTCTGCTCCATCACAACGACCCTGTCGTCATTTCTGAGCTTCCAGTCAAGCTGTCCTCTTCCGACATCAACGGAATAAACCTTCGAAGCACCGCTCTGGAGCATGCAGTCCGTAAAGCCCCCGGTCGATGAACCGATATCCATGCAGACCTTGCCGGTCAGATCGAATCCCCAGACCTGCATTGCCTTCTCAAGCTTGAAGCCACCGCGGCTTACATATTTAAGCTGCTTGGATCTGACCTCGATATTTACTTTTTCCGGATCAAAGGAGGTACCGGGCTTGTCTTCCTTCTGGCCGTCGACATATACTTCACCGGCCATGATGAGCGCTTTCGCTTTTTCCCTGGAAGGAGCCAGTCCCTTTTCCGTAAGGATCAGATCGAGTCTTTCTTTCATATCACAGTCCCATGGAAAGCTTTGATCTGACAGATCCCGCAATCCCTTCGGGATCGAGTCCGAGTTCTTCACGGAGCTTGTCAACGCTTCCCTGATGTATGAATCTGTCGGGTATTCCGAGACAGAGTACTTCCTTCTCTATTCCTTCGGATGCAAGACATTCAAGAACCTGCGATCCGAATCCGCCGATAAGTGCATTGTCCTCGATCGTAACGATTAAAGAATGAGTCCTTGCACATTCGATGATCATATCCCTGTCGAGAGGTTTTACGAATCTCGCATTGACAAGACTTACGTGAGTTCCCTCTTTCTTCAGGATATCCCTTGCCTTCTCGGCATTTTCCATCATGCCTCCGAGAGCAATGATGCATACGCCGTCCTCTTTGTATATCCACTCGCTCTTACCGAGTTCAACAGGTTCCCTGTATTCCTGAAGTCCCGTATATGCGCATCCCCTCGGATATCTGACAGCCACAGGTCCGTCGCATGCTACGGCAAACTTGAGCATATCCGAAAGCTCCCATTTATTCTTGGGCGAGCATACCGTCATTCCGGGCATCTGGGAAAGGTATGAAAGATCGAACACACCCTGATGCGTCTCTCCGTCGGCACCTACAAGTCCCGCCCTGTCTATCGCAAATACCACGTGAAGGTTCTGCAGACACACATCCTCTATCACCTGGTCGTAAGCTCTTTGAAGGAATGATGAGTATACGGCAACAACAGGCTTGTATCCGCCCTTTGCAAGTCCGGCCGCAAAGGTCACCGCATGCTGTTCGGCGATTCCGACATCAAAGAATCTGTCGGGATATTTATTCCTGAATCTCTTGAGTCCGCAGCCTTCGGCCATTGCCGCGGTTATCGCAACAATCTTGTCATCCTTTTCACCGAGCTTGCACATAACGGTCGAGAAGATGTCCGTCCAGCCTGCCACGGTCCTGGGATGAAGAGGAACACCGTTTGTTATGTCGAAGGGTTCCGTTCCGTGGAATCTTGCGGGATGCTTTTCTGCGGGTGCGAATCCCTTGCCCTTCTTGGTAAGCACATGGATGAGAACGCATCTCTTGAATCTCCTGGCTTCCCTTATGGCATTTCTCATTGCCTTGATATTATGTCCGTCAACAGGTCCGAGATATACTATGCCCATTTCCTCGAAGAGCATTCCGGCGGGAACCATGAGGGATTTGAAACTGTTCTTCGCGCGTCTTATCTTGCCGACTATCTCCGCACCGTATGGCTTGTCGATAATGCTCTTATAGACACTTTCCTTAAGTCCGAGATAACCGTTTGATGTACGGATCGAATTCAGGTATTTCGGAATGCCGCCGACATTTTCCGAAATGGACATGTTGTTGTCATTGAGTATGATTATGAAATTGGAATCGGTACGTCCGGCGTTGTTGAGCGCTTCAAAAGCAAGACCGCCCGTGAGCGATCCGTCGCCGATAACGGATACGATCGTCTCGTTTCCGCCCCTCAGATCCCTTGCGCATACCATTCCGAGACCCGCGGAAATGGAGGTTGAACTGTGACCGGTATCAAAGGTATCACAGTCGCTTTCGTTAGCTTTGGGAAAGCCGCTCATGCCCCCGTATTTACGCAGGTTATCAAAGCCATCTTTTCTGCCGGTGAGGATCTTGTGGGTATAAGCCTGATGGCCTACATCCCAGATGATCTTATCCTCCGGAAGGTCGAGTTCAAGGTGAAGAGCCATTGTAAGCTCCACGACTCCGAGATTGGCTCCGAGATGACCGCCGGTCTTTGAAACCTTATCGATCAGGAATTCCCTTATCTCAGAAGCGAGAGTTCCGAGCTGCTCTTCTTCTATGTTTTTTATATCTCCGGTTCCGTTAATTCTGTCTAGGATCATTATTACTTACGTCTTCCGAGGAGCGATAGGATGAGCTCCTCCATAAATTCGTGATCACCGGGAAGTCCCTCGAGAAGGGAAAGTGCTTCCTCGGTAAGTTTCTTTTCATCGGCTTCGGACTGTTCGATACCGTGAAGAGTTACATAGGTCTGCTTTCCGTCCTTTTCATCGGATCCGATATTCTTTCCGAGTGTTTCGGTATCTCCGATCACATCGAGAAGATCGTCCCTGATCTGGAATGCGACTCCGACGTTATATCCGATCTTTTCAAGTCTTTCGATCTGTCTTTTACCCGCACCGGCAAGCACACCGCCGATCATAAAGCATGCCTGTATGAGTGCTGCGGTCTTGTGCTCGTGGATGAACAAAAGCTCTTCCTCGGAAAGGTTGAGACTCTGCTTTTCAGCTTCCACGTCGAGACACTGTCCTCCGACCATTCCGTAGATACCGGCTTTTTCGGCAAGTATCGTGAGAGCCTTTGCACAGGACTGATATCTTGAAACCTCTGTCTCAGGACTTACCCCAAATGCACTTCCTTCTTTTTCGATGAGGTCAAAGCTCTTCATTGCGGTTTCATACGCATAGTTGAGAAGACCGTCACCTGCAAGAAGAGCCATTGCGTCACCGTATTTTTTCCATGTGGTGTCGCAGCCTCTCCTGAGAGTATCGTTGTCGAGACAGGGAAGATCGTCATGCACGAGAGAATACGTATGTATCATCTCAATTGCAGCCATGAAGGGCTCAACATAATCATCCTGCCCCCTGAACATACGATAGGTCTCCTGTATGAGAAGAGGTCTGAGTCTCTTTCCGCCGACCGTCACCGAATAGTTCATCGCTTCCATAACGGAATGCTGGAGCTTATCCTCCGGATCCGGCAGATATTTCATTACGATCTTTTCAGAGTTCTCGGTCTGTTTCTTAAGTTCAACAACAAATTTCTTTCTGTCCAATTCTCCCGCCCTTTTGTTTCAGATCTTCTCAAGACCCATATCGGAGCCGAGTTTGAGTACTTCCTTCTCGACCATATCGATCTGGGACGAACACTTTTTGATAAGATCCATTCCCTTCTTATAATTCTCGAATGCCTCTTCGAGAGGCAGATCATCCGACTGAAGCCTGGATGTCACTTCCTCCAGCAGGTCGAAATTCTCTTCGAGTGTGTTTTCTTTTTCAACCGCATCCGGTGCGGCTTTTGATTTTGCAGCCATATTCATGTCCCTTTACAAACTGTCCGTTCCCGTTACCGTCGAATGTATCTCTCCGTCAAGAACCCTTATGTTTATCCTGTCTCCGGCTTTTACTCCAGTAACCGACCTTATATTCCTGCCGCTCTCATCGGATGCGTATGAAAAGCCGCTCTTAAGTCTTCCCACCGGTGAAAGTCCTTCGAGCTTTCCGATGTAATTGTCGAGTCTTCCCGATGCCCTCTTAACCGAAAGATCCATCAGGTGTGGAACCGACGAGGAATACCTTTCAAGACTGTTCTTACGCCTTTCAAGAGTCTGCTTCATCGAGCCTGCAAGACTGATGCGGTATTTTTCGAGATCCTTTTTCTTACGCTCCAGCCTGTTTTCCGGAGACGAATACCTGACCGCGGAATAGTATTCCTTAAGCCGCGACCTCTTATCCCTGAGATTTCTCCTCATAAGATCCGTAAGCATTTCCGGAGCATCTTCGAGAAAAGAAAGAAGGTCCCCCGTCTGCTCTGTAAGGAAAAGTGCCGCACCCGTAGGTGTCGATTCGTAGTGATCGGCAACATCGTCAGTCAGCGATCTGTCCCTGTCATGACCTATCGCGGATACGATCGGCGTGCTGCAGTCAAATACGGCCTGCGCAACGATCCTCTCATTGAAGGTCCAGAGACTGTCCTTGGAACCGCCGCCCCTGGTGAGGAGTATGACATCCGGTGAGAATTCATCCATCGCAGCGATCGCCGACGCCACGCTTTCCGCGGCACCTTCACCTTCCATAAGCGCGGGGGCGACTATGATCTGAACATAGGGATCGTTCTTCTTCGCATTTGTCACGACATCACTTACCGCAGCTCCTGTGAGCGAAGTTATGATGCCGATCGTTCTCGGAAATCTCGGGATGTCCTTTTTGTACATCTCGTCAAACATTCCGAGTTCTTCGAGTTCCTTTCTCAGTTCAAGGAGCGCTCTCATGCGCGCACCCTCTCCCGATTCGGAAACCCTCTCAAATACAAAAGAAAGCCCGAACTGTTGATGATAATTCAGGCTCCCGTAAAGTGTGACATGCGC
>JAEEQL010000059.1 GCA_016285265.1 Lachnospiraceae bacterium | reverse complement strand
AATAATCTATAATATAGTTTCGTTGCGTGCAGACAGCAGCTCATCATCCGGTCCTGCGCAGTGCGACACTGTGAACCGTGTCAGGTGGGGAACCAAGCAGCACTAAGCAGACCGTCCATGTGCCGCAGACCAGCCGGGTGGTGAGTTGCTTCCTGCAGGCAACTTTTTTATATGGATATGATAAAAGACATAAACGAATACTACGCTGAGTGCACACTCTGTCCCAGGAAATGCCAAGTGGACCGCACGGCGGGCGGCACCGGATTTTGCGGGATGAACTCTGAGCTTAAAGCTGCAAAGGCTTACCTTCATATGTGGGAAGAGCCCTGCATCACGGGAGAGCACGGTTCGGGAACCGTGTTTTTTTCCGGCTGCAACATGAAGTGCATATTCTGCCAGAATTCGGATCTTTCATTAAACGGCTACGGCAAGGTAATGAGCACGGATGACCTTGCCCGGTCATTCTTAAAGCTTCAGGCCCGGAAAGCTTCCAATATCAATCTTGTCACGGGTGTATGCTTCATCCCTCACATCATAAATGCCGTGATCCTGGCAAGAAAGCAGGGACTTACGATCCCCGTTCTTTACAATTCAAGCGGTTATGAATCGATAGAATCCCTGAAACTCCTGAGAGGTTACATAGATATTTATATGCCCGATATGAAATACATGTCCTCCGAAACCGCCGCAGAATACAGCTGTGCGAAAGACTATCCGGAAATTGCGAAGATAGCGATCGCGGAGATGTTCGCACAGACGGGACCTGCCCTCATCGGAGAAGACGGCCTTATGAAAAAAGGCGTCATCGTAAGGCATATGGTCCTTCCCGGCTGCGTTTCCGAATCAAAGAAGATCCTCCGCTATCTCCACGACACCTACGGAAACGACATATACATAAGCATCATGAACCAGTACACCCCCATGCCCTCCGTCGCGCGGCACAGCCTTCTTTCGAGAAGGGTAGAAGGCGAAGAATATGAGCGTGTGCTTGAATTTGCCGATAAGATCGGCATAGAAAAAGGCTTCACCCAGTCGGGCGAAGCCGCAAAAGAATCCTTTGTTCCAAAGTGGGACTTTGAAGGAATTTAATCTTTTTCTTTCATATACTTCAGATAATTTTCAACCATGAGCGCAATCCTGAAGGTGACCGCATCATCGAAGTTCCTCAGATCGAGACCCGTTATCTTTTCAAGCTTTTCTATCCTGTACACAAGAGTGTTACGGTGAATGAAGAGCTGTCTTGAAGTCTCCGATACATTCAGATTGTTCTCAAAGAACATCTTGATGGTGCTTCTTGATTCCTCATCGAGGTCATCGAGAATGCCGCCGTCGAATATCTCGCCCAGGAATAACTCGCATAAAGGTATCGGAAGCTGGTAGATGAGTCTTCCTATGCCGAGATTCGTATATGCAGTGACTTCGTTTTCGGCATAGAAGATGGATCCCACATCCATAGCCATCCGGGCTTCTTTATAGGATTTCGATACATCCCTCAGTTCCTCGACAACACTTCCGTAGGATACTCTCGCGGAAAGCATCGCTTCGGTGTTGAGGCTCGATACTATGGTTCTTGCCACCTCTTCGAGATCCTCGGGACCGGCACCCGACTTAAGGCTCTTTATCAGGACCAGTGAATTCTCATCGACTCCGGTAATGACATCGCCGCTCTGGGGAGCGAAAAGTCCCTTGAGGAATTCCTTTACGATATTACCGCCGTCCTTTTTATATGAGATCAGATATACGCATCTGGGTTCCTGAATATCTATCCTGAGCTTTCTTGCACGGTTATAGATATCCACAAGAAGCAGATTATCAAGGATCAGATTCTGGAAAAAGCTTCCCTTGTCATCTCTTTCCTTATAAGCATCAAGCAGCTCCCCGATATGGGAAACGCATATTCTCGCGGTCTGGTGCGCATCCTCTTTGGAAGCATCGCATGCAAGGACGTACCTTGTATCGCCGTCTTCGTTTATCTTGAGGAAATAGACTCCTCCGGATTCCTGTGAATCCGCGGGAGACAGAGCAAAATCCCTTACGGTATCCGCTGCGACCTCAGGTCCTTCCGCGGAAACGACCTGCTTTCCCTCCTGATCGTAGAGAGAAAGACCGACCTTTGTTATGGATTGAAGTCCCGACAAGCTTTTGAGCAATATCTGATTTGTGATCATTATCTTCTCCGAAGCTGATACTAAAAAAACATCCCGGGCCTAGCATAAGCCCGGGATGAGGGTTCGTAAAAAGATTAGTTGGTGATAACCTTCTCGGTCTCCTTATCGAATACGTGGATCTTCTCGATATCGATAGCGAATCTGATGTTATCGCCGGGTCTTGCGTTTGTACGAGGATCGACTCTTGCGGTGATAGGGAACTCCTCGAGATCGAAGTAAAGGAATACTTCAGCACCCATGAGCTCGTAAACCTTAACAACTGACTCGAATACGCTTGCGGGAGAGGTCTCGATGTACATCTCTGAATCGTAAACGTCCTCAGGTCTGATACCGAAGGTAACGATCTTTCCGTCATATCCGCCCTCGATGAGCTTCTTGCTCTTTGCGGGAGGAAGGGGAATTGCATGTCCTGCGATCTCAAGGTTAGCGATGTCGCCGTCAACAACTACGGTTGCATCAAGGAAGTTCATCTGAGGTGATCCCATGAATCCTGCAACGAAGAGGTTGCAAGGCTTGTCATAGAGATTCTGAGGTGAATCTACCTGCTGAACGATACCGTCCTTCATAACGACGATTCTGTCGCCGAGGGTCATAGCCTCTGTCTGGTCGTGGGTAACGTAGATGATGGTGGTGCCGAGTCTCTGGTGAAGCTTAGCGATCTCGATTCTCATCTGTACACGGAGCTTAGCATCGAGGTTGGAGAGAGGCTCGTCCATGAGGAATACCTTGGGGTTACGTACGATAGCACGTCCCATGGCAACACGCTGTCTCTGTCCACCGGAAAGAGCCTTGGGCTTACGGTCGAGGAGAGAGGTGAGGTCGAGGATACGAGCTGCTTCCTTAACCATCTTGTCGATCTGATCCTTGGGAACCTTACGAAGCTTAAGTCCGAATGCCATATTATCATAAACGGACATATGAGGATACAGAGCGTAGTTCTGGAATACCATTGCGATATCACGATCCTTGGGCTCTACATCGTTCATGAGCTTGTCGCCGATGTAAAGTTCGCCGCCTGAGATGTCCTCAAGACCTGCGATCATACGGAGAGTGGTTGACTTACCGCATCCGGAAGGTCCGACGAAAATGATGAATTCCTGATCGTTGATCTCCAGGTTGAAATCCTTAACTGCCTCAAAGCCGTTGGGATAAACCTTGGTGACGTGCTTAAGTGAAAGACTTGCCATTAGTTCATACTCCTTTCAGAATACCATTATAGGCGTTTTACGCCCAATACATACGAAATATACCATCATACGTCATTTGTGGAAATAACCGACTTAGACAAAGTTTTGTCAAAGGTTTGGTCAAATTGCCATTAACAATGCAAAATCAGTAAATCTATTGGCATATTGCCCAACACTCCTTGGAGCACTTTCGGCAAAATGACGTTATTTCTCATCCCTCTTCATGGCAGCCTGCATAGCTTCCTCTACGGGGTCGGTCTCGGGTGCCTGATCGGGGTGTTCCTCGTAAAACCTGTTCTCCACCTGCTCAAACGCCTTCCTGTAGAGCATTGCGCTCAGATAACCGGGGCCGCTGATGCCGAACATGATGACTATGGGGATCAGGGGGCTCTCGATTCCGATAAAAAGAAGGATGGCCACGGGGATCAGGTAAAGGACTCCCATAAGGATCGCCCTGGGCAGGATCGCAACCGTCATATGGAGTCCGCTCTTGATCGTTCCCTTGATCGTATTGTCGAATCTGGCGAGCACCGGGAAGATCATTATGCAGCCGATATAGATAAAGAAAAGAAATGCGAACATTACGGCACGTACTATCTGGGTTCCCTCGCCCTCAAGACCGAGTGCGAAAAAGACATCAAATATTCCGAGCACGATCACTACGAGCATGATCAGCCAGATAAGTGTGGCCTGCTTGAAATTCTGCCTGAACGAACGAAAGAATCCCTTTGTGGTGCCCGTCTCCTCATTCTTAAGGAGCTTGTAGCACATATAATCCTTGGCGGTCAGCGCCGCACCCATCGTGATGATGGGGAAACAGAGCGCAAGCGTAAGGATGTTGATCCACATAAGGTCTGCCATCTTGGTCAGTGCGACCATGAATTTTGAATCGGGGTTAAATAATCTCACTTTGTACCTTCCTAAAAAACCAGTTCCATTCCGGTAACCTTGATGCCGGAGATGTTTCTCTCGGGCTCGGTAACCTTAAATCCTATCTTTTTGTAAAAATCGACGGCATACGGTGCGGCCCTTACCACCATGGTGTTCTCACGGCAGACATCCCTCAGATACCTGCAGAGCTTATCGACAATCTCCGTCGCTATGCCCATGCGGTGGTATTCCTTTTTAACGAAAAGGAGGGAGAGCCTGTTGGTATTCCTCAGCGACCCGACGCCGATGATCTGTCCGTCCAGCCTGGCCACGACCATCGGGTAATTGCCGGCCAGAAATGCCTTGTGCAGATCGTCATCTGTCACAAACTCAAAAAAATGACCCACTCCTTCGGAACCGTAATCCTCTGCCTCGAATTCCATAAAGGTAGTCCAGACCAGGGAAATACTGTCCGTCCAGTCCTCGGGGCGGGCCCATTCGTAGGTTATTCGGGATTTCAGGAGAGCCTTGCCGTTATCCATTCAAGGATATCCTCTTTGACAACTTCCCTGTCATCCTCGTTGAGTATTTCGTGTCTGTCTCCGGGATAGAGCTTCACGGTGATGTCGCGAACCCCCGCATTTTTGTAGCTTTCTGCCGCAGTCTTAACACCCTCGCCGTAATTTCCGACGGGATCCTCCTCTCCCGCAACGAAAAGCAGCGGCAGATTCTTGGGCACGGCTTCTATATTGCCCTGCTTCTGCATGCGCTTTATCAGCTCCATGAGAGTGATATAGCCGTTGGCGGTAAATCCGAATCCGCACATCGGATCGGCGATGTATTTTTCCACGTTCTCACTGTTAACGCTGAGCCAGTCATAGGATGTTCTCGGCGATTCGATCTTCTTGCAGTAGCTTCCGAAGCTCATCTTGGCCATAAGAGGAGACTTTGCTTTCGAGCCCTTGAAAAGAGCCGTCATCTTTGCGATCGTGCTTCCGGCGAAAACAAGTCCTCCGGGTGTGGTTCCGGTACCCATGATGATCGCCATGTTGATGCCGGTTCCGTATCTGTAGATGTAGTTCCTGGCTATGAAGGAACCCATACTGTGGCCCAGTATTATGATGGGAAGTCCCGGGAATTTCTCCTGGGTGATCTTCTTTAATCTGTGAACATCCCTTACAACAACGGTCGCGGGATCCTGCTCGCAGAAATACCCGGTGGTCCCGCCTTCGGGAATGCTTCCGCCGTGGCCGAGATGATCTTCCCCGGTCACGATGAAGCCGTTTGATGTCATGAACGAAGCAAAGTCCTCATATCTTTCAACATACTCTTCCATGCCGTGGATGATCTGGATGATGCCCTTGGCCTCACCCCTGTCCGGCATCCATCTCACACCGTGTATGGAGGATTCACCGTCTCTCGAATCAAAATAGAATTCTTCTTTTTTCATGGAAGTACTCCTTCCGTAATTATCCTATTTCCGCACCGGCAGGCATATCCTTGTCTATGCTGAGAAGAGAAAGCTCGCCCTCTGCATTCTCCGCACAAAGGAGCATTCCTTCGCTTGTAAGACCTGCGATCTGGCGGGGTGCAAGGTTGGTGAGTACTACGACCTTCTTTCCGACCATCTCTTCAGCCGAATAACCCGACTTGATGCCGGAAAGGATCTGTCTTGTCTTACTTCCGATCTTAACCTGTGAACAGAGGAGCTTCTTGGACTTCGGAACCTCTTCGCAGGAGATGATCTGTCCGACCTGAAGCTGAAGCTTTGCAAAATCGTCATATGTGATCTCCGCCTTGGGCTCAAGATCTATGCCGTCATCTGCGGCGGCTTCTTTGCTCTCTTCCGAAGTGATGCCGTTCTCCCTTTCGTACTCCGCTCTCTGTGCCGCGCGGATCTCCTCTACCTTTTTCATTATATCTTCAAGGTTAAGGCGTGCAAAGAGAGTCTCGGGATCGGCGGTGACCTTCTTTCCGGACTCATAGAGGCCGAATTTATCGAGATCTTCATAATCTCTGAGGTCATTTTCTCCGATCTGTGCAAGGATGGCCTTTGCGGTCTCGGGCATATATGAATACAGGAGATTTGCTCCCACAGCGATGGACTCGGTTAGGTTGTACATAACCTCCGCAAGTCTGTCCTTGCCCGCTTCGTCCTTGGCAAGTGTCCAGGGCTCGGTCTCATCGATATATTTATTGGAGCGCTTGAAGATCGCAAATACTTCGTCGATGGCATCGGCAACCCTGAGGTCATCCATCTTCGCCGCTACCTTATCCCTTGCGGCGGTAACTACTGCTTTAAGATCGGCATCGACATCGCCTTCGGCACCGGTTTTGGTTACAACGCCGTCAAAGTACTTATTGGTCATGGAGATTGTTCTCTTTACGAGATTTCCGAGGATGTTCGCAAGATCGGAATTGTATCTCTCGGTCATGAGCTCCCATGTGATGGTTCCGTCATTTTCGTAAGGCATCTCGTGGAGCACATAGTAACGTACCGCATCGACACCGTAGAGTGAGATGAGATCGTCCGCATAGATCACGTTTCCTCTTGACTTGCTCATCTTCTCGCCGCCCTGAAGGAGCCAGGGATGTCCGAATACCTTCTTGGGAAGGGGCTCTTCAAGGGACATAAGGAATATGGGCCAGTAGATCGTATGGAAACGGACGATGTCCTTTCCTATAAGATGAAGATCTGCGGGCCAGAACTTCTTGTACATATCGGAACTGTTGCCGTCTGCGTCGTATCCGATACCGGTGATATAGTTGCTGAGTGCATCAAGCCATACATACACCACATGCTTCTCATCAAAAGTAACGGGAATGCCCCATGTAAATGAGGTCCTGGATACGCACAGATCCTGAAGTCCGGGCTTGAGGAAATTGTTCACCATCTCGTTCTTGCGGGATACGGGCTGGATGAACTCGGGATGCTCGTCATAATACTTCATGAGCCTGTCGGCATATTTGCTCATCTTGAAGAAGTATGCCTCTTCCTTGGCGGGCTTTACCTCACGGCCGCAGTCGGGACACTTGCCGTCGACAAGCTGGCTCTCGGTCCAGAAGGACTCACAGGGAGTGCAGTACAGTCCCTCGTAAGCTCCCTTGTAGATATCGCCCTTATCGTACATCTTCTTGAAGATCTTCTGAATCTGGGCTTCATGATCCGCATCGGTGGTGCGGATGAATTTGTCGTAAGAAACGTTGAGACTGTCGCAGATGCCCCTGATGATGCCGGCTATCCGGTCAACGAATTCCTTGGGGGATATGCCCTCGGATCCGGCCTTTTCCTCTACCTTCTGACCGTGCTCATCGGTTCCTGTCTGGAAAAAGACTTCAAAGCCCTGCTGTCTCTTGTGTCTGGCGATCGCATCCGCCATGACTATTTCATAAGAATTACCTATATGGGGTTTGCCTGATGTGTAGGCTATTGCCGTTGTAATGTAATAAGGTCCTTTATTCTGCATACCTATCACCTTCCTTTTCGGCGTCGCATAACGAACGTCTGTCTTTTCGAATATAATAGACTAATCTACCACAAATGGCTTTATTCGTCCATTAAACGCTTATATTCCTCGCATATCGCTTCGAAGATCGCCTCGGATCCGTTTCCGCTGTCCGGATGATAAACCTTGCACAGATCGCGGTATCTTTTCCTGATCTGTTCGGGAGTCCTGCAGCCCTCGAAGAATCCGCTCACCGAGCCGCTTCCGCCCCGGCTGTCTTCTATGTATTCTTCATCGTTTTCTTCGATATATTCCTCATCGGAATAGTCATCGTCGTAATAATCTTCCTCGATCCGCTCATTCCTGCGTCCGGGTATCCGCTCGTGCCTGCCCTTTGTATAGCCGTCGTTATAGCCCCTGTCGTAGCCTTCGTCGTATCCGTGGACATTTTCGTAGATGTCATCGATCTTCTCTGTAAGGCTTTCCGACTCCTCGAGTACCTCCCGCTTAAGATTGATGTACCTGATCAGCCTGAGCACATCCAGAACAGGTCCGCCTACGATCATGATGATCACGATCAGGTGGAGCTGCTCATCCGTGACCTTATCCTTCAGGGTATAGAGCACATAAGCCGCAACCGCCGCAACACCGCAGCCCACGAAGAAGTTCTTGAATATCCTGATGAAAAAGTAAACATATGACACGATGCCGTACATCGTGATGAATATCTTAGCGCAGTGCAAAGGATCCGCGGACATCGCCGCAAGTGTTGCCCCGGCATCCCCTTCCCAGAAAAGAAGACCTGTAAGGAGCACCGCCATTATGAGTTTTGCAGGTATCACAGCCAGTCTTGCCCTGAGCTCCGCTACCTTTACCACTTTAAGTCCGTTCATTTATCCTCCGTTTTCGAAAGCTGCCTTACGGCCGATGCGCCAAACCCCATCAAGAGCGACAGCTGCGACAGATTCATGGCCGTCTGGAAGCTGAACAGATTGTTTACCATATATGCGACGATGCCTGCAGACACCGCAAGCAGGATTGTATGAGAGCTTCCCGCATATGCCTTGTCCGAAGGCTTCAGACCCGATGTACGGAAAGCTTTCCGCAAAAGCGAGATCAGCATCCCGTAGAAACACACCGTTCCGGCAATCCCCGTGTTTACCAGCATTGTCACGGGTTCGCAGTGGGCATTCGTCAGTCTTGCACCGCCGAAGAATTCATCCACCCTCTCCGCAAGGATCGGAAAACGCCCTCCGGTCATAAGCCTGTAAAAGGTATCGGGACCCGCTCCGAACAGCTTCTCCGTTACAGTCTCTCCGCGAAACAGCGTAAGTCCGACCGTTATCGTCATTCCCCTGCTGCTGGCCCATTCCTCTCCGAAATACAGAGCGGGACCGGTTCCGAAGATTCCTCCGCTTGCGGTATTAAAGGTCAGAAGAGGAATATAGACGGCGATCACCGCACATATAGAGGCGATCAGAATATTGCCGGCATTGAATCTCGTTTTATCATGTCCCGCTTTAAGCCTGCTCCGTATGACAAGGACTATGATGAGCGAAAAAGCGAAAAATGACAGAAGGAATGCCGGGCCGTCCAGGACCTTCGTCACGCCGTCGTTGGTTCTTTCATATACTCCGCCTTTTACGGCTGCCGCATGTACAAGTCCTCCGGAACAGAATATGACCGAAAGATGCGCAAGACTTTTGAGCCTTTCCGTGTCTTTTCCGCAAAACAGCATCAAAAGACATATGCCCGCAAGGACTGCCGGATACGCACTCGCAGATCCCTGCGTAAAAAAGCAGTACGATCCCGCGAAAAAGACAAACAGACTGAGCACCTTCAAGGCACGTGCATTTTTCGTATCCTTAAGGCAAGCCGTCATATAAAGGGCAGCGGGGACAAAAAGGACACAGACCAGGTATCCGCAGAACCAGTTTCCGTTGCCGATCGTTGAAACCTTGGATACGTTCCAGCCTTCAATGCCAAGATTCTTTCCGACAAGGTCAATGATGATCCCCGCTTCATATACCATCAGGGATGCAAGGATCATCGTCCCGGTAAAAAAGGAGCCTTTCATAGAGTTTCTGCCTATCACGAGAATGCATACGCACATCGCGATATATTCCCATGCCCCTATGTACCAGTTTACTTCACCCAGATACGCGACATCCTTTCTTCCGGAAAGTACGTAGGAAATGCAGATGCAGAGCGCAAACAGGATCGTCCATATCTCATGGGGAAGGATATTCTTTTTAAGACCCGATAAAACGGACTTGGGTAAATGAATACCGTCTTTTGAAAAAAGCCCTGCGATCACCGAAACGATGAACAAAACCGCAGATACCAAAACCCCCCACAAAGTGATCTTAAGATGCGCTATCCAGAAAAATGACTTGTCCGTTCCGAGCGAGTTGTAGCTCTTAAGATACAAGGGAAGCAACAGGCCCGCGGTTATCAGGTAATACAGCGCGGATATCCTGAATGCCAGCAAAGAGATAAGCCTGATCCTGCCCGGAATTCCGGAAAATCCTTCACCATCCGCATCAATCCCCATTTTATTTTTCAAAAAGGTTTTGATCATATAGCTGAAACGCCGGATTATCCGGCTTTACTTCGAATTCCGTTACCGATCCGTTTTCCGGATCCTTTACCGAAAGGCGGTATGCGCATAGAGCCGGAGCGGGTATCGCGAGTTTTTCGGAAAGTGCCCTGCTTTCATCGCTTCCGTATTTCAGATCGCCGAGAAGAGGAAGCCCGAGCCTTGCCATCTGTGCCCTTATCTGATGGAATCTTCCCGTCCCTATTTCGATCCGGTAAAGAGATGTTCCTTCCTCTTTTCCGAGAAGCTCATACTTAAGCTCCGCTTTCTTGTAATCTGCGCCCTCGCCTATGATGCAGAAACCGTCCTGCGTCTTTTTCATGTAGCAGATATCCGTGCCCGATTCCGGACCTTCACCGTAAGTGACCGCGATATACGATTTCTTCAGTTCTCCTTTTGAGACTTCTTCCGAAAGCACAGCCGCGGTCTTTCTATCCCTGGCAAATACAAGAAGGCCTTCGACGGGCTGGTCCAGCCTGTGTATCACACCCAGATACCCGCCCTTAAGGTGATTCTTCAAAATGCTGCACACATCCTGCGTTCTTACCGATGCGGTCTGTACCGGGATTCCCGAAGGCTTATGTATGACCATGAAGCGGTCATTTTCAAAAACTATCCTGATCTCCGGCTTCATCCCTGTATCCTCAATCCCCTGGGGTAATGATTCTTGATGATCCCGCCCGAAGCCTTGCCCCAGCCGAGCGAATAACCTCCCACGCTTATAAGGCACCATCCCTTGCCGTCGCCCGAAAGAGTCATTCCCTTTACAAAGCTTTCCGCTTCCGCTTCATCCGCTCTCTTTGAAAGGAGGACGTCTCCCTCTCCGAGCACGAGCGCAAGTGCATGGGCAGGCTCGAACCTGTCCTTTTTGAAGGTTCCTATGTGAAGGCCGCATCTTGCGACCTTAAGTCCCGACAGTGAAGGTGTATCCTCCGGCATGATGAACAGGTTGTCTCCGAAAAGCCTGAATCTGTCCTTTGCCGATATGATCCGGGCGGCAGCTTCCTTCGTGAGCGCGCCCGAAAGGAATTCATCCAAAGCTTTCCTGTTCCTGATCTCGGAGACAGGCTCATATCCGCCCGGCGGAAGGCTGTCTGCGGAATTTCCTTCCTTTTGGAGGAGCGCCGCAAAATGTCCCTCGCCATTAAAGTACATCGGCCATACGCGGATTGCGTCATGACAGTCACCAAAGCCGTCTCTGAGGCCTTCCGCGGTCTTTTTGAAAAAGCCCGTGTCAAGAAGAGTCATATCGGGATGTTTTGAGATCACTCCCGATACCCTGTCCTCGTTCTCACATCTTTCGAAGGTGCAAGTAGAATAGAGCAGGTACCCTCCGCTCTTAAGACATTTGTATGCATCTTCAAGAATGGATTCCTGCCTCTCCGCACACAGCTGTACATTTTCACGGCTCCACTGAAGAACCGCATCGGAATTCTTCCTGAACAGTCCTTCACCGGAGCATGGCGCATCGACGATGACGATATCAAAATATCCCGCAAACCTTTCGGACAATCTTCCCGGAGTTTCATTCAGGACAACGGCATTTGTGATGCCCATCCTTTCTATGTTTGCGGACAGAACGCTGCATCTGTTTTTTACGATCTCATTCGAAAACAGGATTCCCTTACCCGCCATTTCGGATGCGATCTGCGTGGACTTTCCGCCGGGAGATGCACAAAGGTCCAAAACCTTCATTCCCTCTTTCAGATATCCGCTGCATTTAAGAAGAGCTCCGGGGATCATCGCACCGGGATCCTGGATATAATATGCTCCCGCATCGTGGAAGGGTCTTCTTCCGGGAGCGCATTCCGGGTCAAAGAGATAACCGTCCGTTTCATAGGAAAGCTTTTCAAGCTTCATCTCCTTATGAAGGTCCGTCATATCATCCGATGGTTTCTTGAGCGGGTTCAGCCTGAGCGCCTTTACGGATTCCTCTTCGCAGGCACGTTCAAGAAGAAGAGTCTCCTCTTCCCCTATCATTTCCCTTATTCCGTTTAAGAATTCTTCAGGCAGCATTCTAAAGTTTTACGGAAGATCATTTTCTGTCCGTTATCCCACTTAATATTTTTATCAGCTTGGCGTCTGATGACAGATTCTTCTCCAAGGCTCTCTCATCATATCCCGGATCGCTTGCGGAGATTCCTCCGCATATATCGGCGCCGATAACTTTACGTCCGTCCGAAAGATTTGCGATCATCTCCGCCAGTTCATTCACGGACAGATCGCCCTGGTCCCAGTTTGTGATGCATTCGTCAGTTCCCATCACATCCTTGTCGACAGAGATGTATAAAGGCAGATTTCCGGGACTGTCATTCATTCCCTTATAAACGCATCCGGTAATTTCCCTTCCGCCTATGATCACGGAAAACTCTTCTCCGCCTTCTTCAAACTTTCCGGGTCCTATCACGGTCAGCGTTCCGAGATTTTCATCCTTTTCGAGAACCTCCCTCGCCCAGCTTCCGCAGCTTAAGAGCCCTCCGAATGAAGCCTCCTGCATATCGGTGTGATGGTCTATGAGAAGAAGATCATATCTCTCACGGATAAAGGAAGTAAATACCCTCGACATGTAATGGTAATTGCCGGTGTCGATCAGATGAATTCCGGATGCGGGATCCGGATATACGGAAAGCCTTTCCCTGATGATGCCGTATGCTTCGTCATCACAGTACATGTTCCTTCCTTCGACATCCCTCATGGAAACCCTGACACATCTGTCACAAAATCCCTCTTTGGAAAGAAAGCTCCCCAGTTCCTCCGGATAAGTTTCATTCATGTCCGTAACGATGAGTTTTATGATTCCACCTCAACTTTCTTCTCTGAAAGCACAAAAGAAGTAAGCACCGGAAGCGCGGCTATAAAAGGGTAGATATACCTGAAATTGACGCACGGTCCGAGGAACATGGTCATCAGATAGAAGAACGGATATGCAAATACCGCGATACCCTTTTTTCTTCTCTTGTAGATCACGATGAACAGATCAAGTATGAAGAACCAGAAATAAAAAGCCGGTTTCATAAGTATCGAAACCACAGGCCATTTCATGTATGAATTGCCGTTAACGATATGGGAGTACATTTTTCTCACTGAAGGGAGGAGTGAATGCGAAGGGATTCCTTCTTCAAGTGCGGGATTCGATGAAAAGTTGAAGGTATATAAAAGTCCCCAGTCGCTGTCGTCCCCGTATCCGAGCATCTCGGCATGCGTTCTGTCACCGATATACCAGTACCCTATCGTAAGACCGATGAATGCATCGATGTAATCGTTGGGATAAGCTTTTCCGATCTTTATATAATCTCCTATCAGCGTATTGCCTTCGCCTATCCATGCCGAAGAGTTATATGCACTGATCGAAGATTTGGGTCCGTCAGCGATCCAGGGATAGTAATCACCCCACTGATAATCGGTTACGTATTTGGAGAGTATATCCACCTGCTCCGGTGTAAGATTCTCACGCTGGTACTGTATAACTCTTACCATCTGCATTATGGGGACACTGTATTTTTCCATCTCGGAACCGGGTATGGCATTCATGGCAGTCCTGATCAGTGTCTTGGAACCGAGTCCCGTTGCGATCATAAGTACCGTGACGAAAACAATGAGTACTTTCTTTTTGATTCCATCCTGTACAAGAAAAAATGCAGGGATAAGAAATAAAAGCGCATAGGATGCATTGTTCCTGAATAAGATGTTCAGCATTCCGGTCACGACGAAAAGAATGCACAGTGTGGCCGAGGGCTTTTCTGTCATGCGTATCACGATAAGGATCACAAAGACGAAAAATGCGGTGAACAGTATATCCTTGGTCATACTTATCGCAAGAACCGGATTAAAGGGAAGAAGCGCAAACATCAAAAACCAGATGACAGCCGCAAGACGCCCGGATCTTTTGAGAACAAAGGTGATGCCCGCGCTTATGGACGAAGCGAGGACGATACTTTGAAGCAGTGCAAAGATCGCCATTCCCGCAGCGGTCGATCCCAGGCGTACTCCGAGCAGATAAAAGACCCTTATCAGGAAAGTGTGAATGAGCGGCTGATACTCAAAGAACCATCTGTATCCCCTTACCGCTTCCTCCAACTGCCTGTTGAAATCGTAACTCATGATCGCGGGATAATACGCAAGAAACGCGGGAAACCAGAAAAGCTCCAGCCCCGCAAGTCCCATAAAGAACGACTTCTTTTCATTAACCCCGGCTTTTCCGGAAGACTTTCCGAAAGAATACTTTCCTTCAACTGCTCTGAACAGTCTGTAGGTGAACGGAAGTATAAGAAGCGAAAGGCACAGACCACACAAAAAGATGACCGCCTTGCCCTTGATTCCCGGCGCCGTCATCTCTCTGAGTTCGAACTGAACACCCAGGTCCGTCGCAATACCGAAAAGAGCTCCGTACACAAATGCGTACCTGAGCATCTTGACCGAAGCATGTCCGTCCTTTGCGATAAGTCCGAGCAGTCCCGTCTGTATGATGAAGATCAGTATTACAGAGACTGCGGATAAAAGAAAACCGAACGATCCGAGATCCTTACCCGAATCACGGACAAGAACGAAAAGCCCGCAAAAGCCGAAAAAAGTAAGAAGGACCGCAGGAACTATCGCCTTATGATCTTTTTTGAAAACTTCGAAAAACATAAGGAAATTATAGCATAAAACAGGGTACTTACATATGATACGTAGAAAGCACCATTATCAGCCTCCATACACCGCAAAGGAACATGACCGTTCCGGGAATGAGCCTGAACGTTAAGGGATCGGCATTCGTTTCATCTTCCGAAACGATACATATAAAGGGCATCGTGACGAAGTAACCCGATGCAAATATGAAGATCTCAAACGCGGAAGTAAACAGCCCTGAGAGCACGCATGATACAGAAGCCAAAATGCAGACGGTAATAACCTTTCGCACCGGTCCTTTTCGAAGTGAGCACACAAGGATCAGTATTCCGGCACAGATCATCCATGAAGGCATATAGGCGATAACCGCCCATTTCCTGTCTTCAATGCCAAGGACCGAGCCTCCGGTAAACGGGGCGAGGAATCTGTCGGGACGAAGGTATACGGAGAATGCCGATGCGCCAAGGAAAAAAAGCGCGGTGCTTCCGAGATCCGCCTTCAGGACAGCCTTGGGGATCAGAGGCAAAGCGATCATCAAAACCACAAGCACAAGATCGACCAGGATATTCCAGGTTTCCCTTGAAAGCGCACCGGTTGCAATAAACAGCGAATATCCCGCTCCGGTCGCGGTATTTGTATCGTGCACGGCAAGGGATGCCAGGGCGAAAACAACCAGTGCCTCAAGGCATACGATGATGTCTGTATTCTTCTTTTTCGTAAAGAATGAACGCATTTTACACCAATATGAAATACATTACGGCTGCCGATGATACAAGCAGCATTATGGGCAGAATGAAACGGGCGGGGGAATACTCCTTACGGAAAACATCCCGCAAAAGCGAAAGGGATACGGTCTCAATAAGTACACTTGTGCCGAACGCCGCACGGTCGGGATAATGAGGCGATGCGATCATTGCACCGTATGAAAAAAGTGCTCCGATCAGCAGAACCGCATTTTCCGCGGAAAGCTTCCTGTTTACCGTGATCCTGTGCACGATCAGCGCGCCCGCAAGTATCGCAAGCGAAGGGAACAGATAATCTCCCGCCCCCTTAAGCATCTGGAGAAGCCTGTCGGGAACAGTCAGTGCAAGGTCTTCCGTAGAGTCGGTCTTCCTTACGAAATTTCCGGGAGCCA
>JAEEQL010000058.1 GCA_016285265.1 Lachnospiraceae bacterium | reverse complement strand
GGCAAAAATCCGTATATATAAAAGATGGCAGCTTTTATCTTATTTATCTGGAAAACACTTCAGATGACGAAATGACGTTCTATACACAGGAATATGATCCGGCTTCGGATACTTGGGGTGACATTGAGATATCCACAGCTCCTGTACTTGACCCGGTTCCCGACTGAAACCGTTAATATCTGCCTAATAAGAATTAACCGCAATATAAAAGGGACGGTTCCTTATCGGGACCGTCCCATGATTTTTATAACACGCCTTCACATACGGGACATTTTCCGCCGACCGGTGTGATGGTAGCATCACAGTAAGGGCATTTGATCTGGGCGAGGGGTATTGCTCCGCCGGTGGGGTCCGTATTTGAAACGGGTCTCTGAACCGGCTGCTGAGGGAATCCTTGGCCCATCATAGGCTGACCGGCAAATCCCTGCTGCATACCCTGCTGGGGGAATCCCTGACCCATCATTGGCTGTACTCCGGCTCCCTGCAGGGGAGCACCCTGATTCATGAACATTCCGCCGGCAGCGGGGCGGTTTGCCGCTGCGGCCACTGCAGCTTGTCCGGCGGCTGCCTGCATGGCTTTGGCCAGTTCATCCGGTGTCATGTTCAGGGAATATGATGCAGGCTGCACAGGTCCCTGGTTCATCCATCCGGTGATCATGTTTTTGATATTGTCGCCGATGCTGATGCACTCATTGTACTTATTGATGTTCATATTGGCACGGAGACCTGCGTTAGTGCTGAGCTTCCAGCCGGTGTTTCCGCCTGCGGTCATGCAGGTATTTCCGGTATCTACGGAAAAGCTGTTGATCTTGAACTTCATGTCGTCAAAGTAAGGATTGTTGACCCTGATGGTCACATAGAAGTCATAGGAATATTTATATCTGGGGGGAACATAGCTGACTGATTTTCCGTCAACGGTCCTCTTTTCCTCTGTTCTGTTTTCTCTTATATCGAGGTCACAGGCAGTTGCATCAGCAAAATCGAGAATATCGGGATTTCCGCCTGAAAGATCCTTATCGGAAGCAACGGTGAATCTGTTTGCATTGATATCTACGAACAGCTTCTGGCTTCCGAGTCCGTATACCAGATTGGAATGAAATGCGCTGACCTTGCTCTGATTCGCTTCCCTGTATGCCAGCTGCTGCTTGATCTGTTCGACTGTGGAATGCCTTCTTTCGTCGAACCAGGGAGAGAGCTTATTTGCGCAGTTTTTGCAGAGATTTCCGTCTTCAAGCTTGCGGTTTCCGAGAAGCTTTATCTCTTCACCGCACACATCACAGATCTTTTTTTCAAACATTTTCCCCAAGATACCCATAGTTATTCTCCTTATGAAATCAAGATGTGATAAGATAGATAGTGTCTGTGACACCTTTTTCATTTTATCATCATTTAACTGATTTAACTACATGGATACATATATGAAAAGAATGATCATAAACCTTATGGCTGCCGGGCTTGCCATGGTTTTCTTTTGCGGATGCGAGTTTAAGCCTCCGATACCTGCTGACTGGTATGATGTGACTCTGGACTACTACAAAACCGGATTCGAGACCGGATGGGCCAATGAGGACCCTTCGGTATGGATCTCGGATGAGATGAAGGATCCTGATAACAGCTTCGGATATCTTCTGACGGACCTTGACGGGGACGGAGCAGATGAGCTTCTGATCGGACTTATGGATGATTCGGAAGTTACAAAGCTCACCGATATCTATATCTGGCACAGGGATATCGGTTCTTTCAGGATCATGACCGGCGGAGAGGGGTATTACATGTACCTGTGCGAGGGAAATGTTGTGAGGGCCGATTCCTGGTACGGTTCCGAGACCAAGACGGAGTATATGACATATGATTCGTCGGACAATTCATTTTTGATCATAGAAGGTCCCGCCGAACCGCTAAAAATTGAGCTGACAGAGTTTTAATACATAAACGTAACGACAGGATAATGAACCGCAGGGAGATAATATGGTCATCAAGGACGAAAGAATAGATGCCGGAAAGGCGTTCGACTGGGGAAGGACATCCGAGGAATACGCCAAATACAGGGATATATATCCTGAGGAATTTTATAAAAGAATAGTTGACCGCGGACTTTGCATAAAGGGTCAGAAGGTCCTGGACCTGGGAACCGGCACGGGAGTTCTTCCCAGGAATATGTATAAATACGGCGCCGAGTGGACGGGAAGGGACATCTCCCCCGAGCAGATAGAGCAGGCAAAGCGCCTTGCCGAAGAGAGCGGGATGAACATTGATTTTGCAGCTTCGGCTACGGAGGATCTTTCTTTTCCGGACGGAACCTTTGATGTGATAACCGCATGCCAGTGCTACTGGTATTTTGACCACGAGAAGGTTGTTCCGATACTTGCACGTATGCTCAAGCCCGGCGGAAAGCTGGTCTACCTGTATATGGCCTGGAAGCCTTTTGAGGATGAGATTGCGGGTAAGAGCGAACAGATAATCCTTAAGTATTCGCCCAAGTGGACGGGTGCAGGGGAAAAGAAACACGAGCTCTGGATACCGGATGTCTATTTTGAACGTTTCGATAAGGAAGACCACGAAGAATACGACCTGAATGTCCGGTTTACAAGGCAGGCATGGCACGGGCGCATGAAGGCATCAAGGGGTGTCGGCGCGTCTCTTTCACCGGATGAGCTTGCGGCGTGGGATGAAGAGCACCGTAAGATGCTGGAGGAAAACGCTCCCGATGAATTTGATGTGAAGCATTTTGCGGCGATCACCGTTTTGAGGAAGAAATGATATGAAAGTATCGTCATTCCTGCATTTTGCGGGATTCGGCATAAAAACCGTTCTTTTCAAAAAGAAGGATCCGATCCTGGGAACAGTCATTCTTACTGATAAGTGCAACCTTCACTGCAAGCACTGCTCGGTCAATAACATTACCGCTGTGATCCACCCTTATGAGCAGATAATGGGGGAGATGAAGCAGCTGTATGATATGGGCGTGAGGATACTCTTTTTCTGCGGTGGAGAGACCTTCATGTGGAGGGATTCCGGCAAGAATCTCAGGGATCTGGTCATCGAAGCTAAGGAAATGGGATTTTTGATCGTAAATGTCGTTACAAACGGCACCTTCCCGATAGATCTTCCCGAAGCCGACCTGATACTTCTTTCCCTTGACGGGGATAAAGAACATCATAATATGGTCAGAGGCGATACTTATGATACAATAATGGGGAATATTGCATCAGCCACCTCGGACAATATCTGTTTTTACATGGCGGTCAATCAGATCAATAAGGACCATATCCGGGATGTGTGCATCACTGCAAGGGATACGAAGAATGTCCGTGCTGTTTCTTTCAACTTCCATACGCCTTATCCCGACACGAGGGAGCTGGCTCTTTCAAAGGAAGAAAAGAAAGAGTGCTGTGATGTCATAAAGCAGATGATGAAGGAGAAATGCCCCGTATTTAACCTTAAGAGTGCATTTCCATATCTGATAAACAATTCATTTCCGACACCGTGCCATCAGTGCGTGGTCATTGAAAACGGAAAGGTGTCGACATGCGGAAGATGTATAGATGTACCGGGGCTCTGTGACGAATGCGGGTATTTCTTCGTTGCGGAATATACACTTCTGTTCAAGGGAAATATTAGGATAATTCTCGAGATGCTCGGGACTTATCTGAAATATATTTAAGATCCAGGGGGTACTTTTATGAATCTGAAAACTGATCTTGCTCGTATCTGGCTGACACGCTCACTTAAGCCCTTTACATTCAAAAACGAATACGATGAGAACCTGAGGTTCCACGGTATCGATGAGCTCGGGCTTTATGTGCATATCCCGTTCTGCAAGCATCTCTGCGACTTCTGTCCGTATTGCAAGGTGAGATATGACCAGGATACCTGTGACAGGTATATCGATGCACTCATAAGTGAGATCCATATCGTCGGCCGTCAGTCGCCCAATAAGAGAAAAGTTACCAGTCTGTATTTCGGCGGAGGTTCCCCCGCTCTTGCTATAGACAGGCTTGGTGAGGTCATACTGGAGATCAAGAAGCATTTCGAGATAACCGAGGGCATCGGCATCGAGCTTCATCCCGATAATGTCAAGGTATCCGTCCTGAAAAAGCTTAAGGAACTCGGCTTTACCAAGATATGCATCGGTATCCAGTCATTCCTTCCCAAGTATCAGGAGATCCTCGGAAGAAAGACTGTTGATAAGGAAGCGCTTGCTTACGTGCTTGAGCAGGTTCCTTTTGAGACCGTATCGATGGATTTCATATTTGCCCTTCCGGAACAGACCTTTGATGATCTTAAGTCCGATATCGATGATGCATTCGCACTCGGTGCAAACCACGTTGCGGTTTATCCTTTTATAGACTTTACGTTTACTCCCAGCGGAGTGGAAGGCGCAGCCAATAAGGAAAAGAGAAAGCTCCTTGACCGGCTCACCATGTACTGCAAGGAAAAAGGCTATAAGCGCGATTCCATCTGGACATTCTCCAATTCCGAGGATGCTCATTATTCATCGATGACCAGGGACAATTTCCTCGGTTTCGGCGTTTCGGCTACAACCCTTCTTAAGGACCAGTTCAAGATCAATACCTTTGATATCGATGCGTACTGCAAGAGGGTTGATGAAAAGAAGCTTCCCACCGCACTTACGCTCAGGTTCACCCAGAGACAGCGAATGGTCTATTACCTGTTCTGGACCGCATACAGCACCAATGTTGATCCCGAAAGATTCAGGAAGTTCTTCGGAGTTCCTCTTAAAAAGAAGTACGGATTTGAACTTCTGATTGCGAGATTCCTCGGCTTCTGCAAGCTTCAGAACGGAATCTACAAGATGACCTTAAAGGGAGCTTTCTATTATCACTACTTTGAGAATTTCTACACCCTAGCTTACATCGACAAGATGTGGTCGGTTCTCAGGAAAGAAGCATTCCCCAAGAAGATCGAGCTCAAGTAGGAGCAGGGGATCATTGATCAAAAACAAAAAAGGAGACTAAGCCTTTTATGATCAGTTTTAAATGTAAGAACTGCGGCGGCGAGATGTCCGTCGATTCAAGCGGAAGCCTTATCTGCGAATATTGCGGCTCCAAGGAGTTCTTCAAGGATGTTGATCTTACGCAGTACAAGGAATTCAGGTCACAGATGCTGAATTACCTTCGCGGAGTACATGATGCGAAGGCGGACGGAAAAGAGCGCGAGGAAATGCTCTGGGGTCATGCCGAGGAGAAGGTTTTAAAATCGGCCGAAGGCGATGACATCACCATCCGCTATCTTTACACATATGAAGAAGATGCGGCTACCGTTTACCTTACCAGGAACAACGCGATCTTCGTCTACAGCTCAAGTGAGGCAAATATAGCCTATAAGGCACTTGCGGCTATAGAACGTCTTTCTTTTCCGCCTGCGGATGTCAAGGGATTGTCCGACTGTTTCCCCAAGCTTAACGGAAAATACGAGCTTGCTGGCGGCGGTGTGATGCTTGCATTCGGAAGAAGTGATAATCTGTTCCCTCTTCCGATGTTCGGAAGTCTTGCTCCCGAGCATACGGCGTGGGTCATTTCCAGACTTGAAAATATCTGCTGCGTTCTTGAATACAGTGATCTTGTTCACGGCGGAATATCCGAAGATTCCGTATGGATCAATCCGTTCAATCATCATGCGGTCCTGATGGGACACTGGCACACCGTGTTAAGCAAATCCGCTTCAAACTCGGGAAAGGATCTGACAGATATTCGAAAGACCGCTTTAAGGATACTCGGAATGCACAAAAACGAAGCTCCGAAGGAACTTATTGATTTCCTTGAAGGAAAGCCCGAGGCAGATGCATTTTTCGATTTTGAAAAATGGGACAAGGTGATCGAGACCGGATTCGGCGGAAGACGCTTTGCCAAGATGGATGTTAATTTCTGATCATAGGAGGATGAAATGGGAAGAGGAAGTTATACCGCAGCCGATTGGAACAAGCTTAAGAACAGCAGGAATATCGCTTCGGCAAAGAATGAAAAAGAGATCTTTAAGAGTAAAAAATGCGATCAGAGATTTGATCCCAAGTACATACAGAAAAGAGAGGCAAGGGACTCCGAAGATCATCCCGAGTCGCTTCCCATCATTATCGGACTCGATGTAACCGCATCCATGGGATATCTTGCCGAGAAGGTTGCAAAGGAAGCCCTCAACGAGACCATGATGAAGCTGTACTCCACCAATGCGGTCAAGGATCCCGCTCTTATGTTTGCCGCATACGGTGACGGAAATGATGAATCTCCCCTTCAGGTCACGCAGTTTGAATCTGATATCCGTATCGCCGAGCAGCTCCTTGATCTGTGGCTTGAAGACGGCGGACAGGGATACGTAGTTAATAACATGCTCTGGTACTTTGCCGCAAAGCATACCGTTCTTGATAATTATGAAAAGAGAAAAAAGAAGGGTTTCATCTTCACAATAGGCGATTCTGCGGACTGCAGGGGAAACGATGAGAAGGAAGCACTCAAATATCACTACAAGAGAGTATTCGGCGAAGATGTGGATATGGACGTCGATGAGATGCTTTCCGCTGCAGAGGAAAAGTTTGAAGTATTCCATATCTTCCTCGACGATAATTACCGTAAGGCACCTATCCTTGTAAAGCTTCTTCCCGGTCACACCATGAGCCTCAGACCTGATGATGTGGACAGTCTTCCCGAACTCATCATCAGCACCATGCAGATAGTAAACGGAATGAAACTTGAGGATGCGATCAATCAGTGGCCCGAGCTCAAGAGGCCTGTTCTGAAGAAAGCACTCAGTGAGCTTAAGATAAAGGGTAAGAAGGGACTTATCTTTTGAGCGGAAAACCGATACGTGCAATAATCGGAAAAGGATTCGGCGATGAGGGAAAGGGACTTGCCGTGAACTACTTTTGCGGCAAGGTTCCCGGTACCGTCGTCATAAAACATAACGGAGGAGCCCAGGCCGGGCACACGGTGGAACCTGAAGGAAAAAGGTTTGTGTTTCATCAGCTGTCGGCGGGCTCTTTTTGTAATGCCGATACCTTCTGGGCGGACAGCTATTATCCCGATCTGTATAAGCTCGGAGAGGAGATCGATGAATTCCGAAGCGTGAGCGGAATGTGTCCGAAGATATTCTGTGATCCCGAGACGAAAGTAACTTTGATCGACGATGTCCTCATCAATATGCTTCTCGAGCTGTCCCGCGGTGATTCCAGGCACGGAAGCTGCGGTATGGGCATCAACGAGTGTGATCTCAGAAGCGGTGCAGGCTTTGGAATAACGGTCAAAGAGCTTCTTTCATCATCTGCGGAAAATATAGTTAAGAAAGTATCCGATATCCGCGAAACATATGGCAGGAAGAGACTGGAGGAACTCGGATTGACCGGGCGGGATGCGGAATCCTCCGAGATGATCGAACTGTATGATGCGCTTTCCTCCGGAACTGTCATAGAGAACGCGGTCGAAGAAATGATGCGTAATGCTTCGGGATATGTGACTGTCTGTGAAGATCCGGAAAAGCTTATGAAAGAATGTGATCAGATAATCTTTGAAAGCGGACAGGGTCTGTTGCTGGATTCCGAAAATACGGAATATGCTCCTCACGTCACCGCATCGAGAACCGGACTTTTTCATCCCTGCAGGATACTTTCCGAATACGGACTTAAGCTGACTGAAGCGGTTTATGTAACAAGAAGTTATGTGACAAGACACGGTGCCGGACCGCTCCCTTATGAATGCACGGCTTCGGAGCTTGGCATTACTTCCCACGATGAGACCAATGTTCACAATTCATGGCAGGGAAGTATCAGATATGCAAGGCATGGCGGTTTTGACGAATTCGTAAGACCCGTTCTTGCTGACATAAATGAAAACGGTGCAGGAGATATCGGAGCATCTTTGTTCATTACCCATCTTAACGAAACGGACGGTAAACTGATGACCGCCTGCGGAGATATACCCGTAGATGAGTTTGTTTCGAATCCGGTCATCAGTGATGCTTTTACGATCGTTTATAAGTCTTATTCCAGGCGGTGAAACAGGGTCGGTGACCGTCCCCTCGTTCACCGAAACTGTCCCTATGTTTCATCCGCTCGAAAGGAGAACCATGAATACGGCAGGAACCCACACAATAGAAACCGAAAGACTTATCCTTCGCAGATTTACCGTGGAGGACTATGAAGATATGTACACAAACTGGACTTCGGATCCCGAGGTCACTAAGTTCCTGTCATGGCCCACACATCCGGATAAAGAATTTACACGTACTCTTTTGACGGAATGGGTCGGATACTACAGCGAGGGAAAGACATATAACTGGGGGATCACGCTTAAGTGTGATGACCGGGTGATAGGCAACATTGCCGTGGTCGAAAGAGATGAACGCACGAAGTCCTACGAGCTCGGCTACTGCCTCGGCAGGGCTTTCTGGGGAAAAGAGATAATGCCCGAAGCATTAGAGGCTGTGATCCGGTATCTTTTTGAAAATGAAGAGGACCTGAGCAGGGTGATCGCAACCCACGATCCCAGAAACCCGAAGTCGGGCAGGGTCATGCAGAAGGCGGGAATGCATTATGACGGCTGCCTGCGCGCAGCCAAAAGAAATAATACCGGAATTCACGATACGGCTTATTATTCGATACTGAGGAGTGACATGGTGACAAAGGAACAATACGCAGCGCTTTTTAACGAGATGCATCCGGGATATTTCGAAAGGGATTACGTTAAGAATGTTCCGGATGATGAACCGGCATCGGAGATGCTTTTAAGGCTCCAGAGCTTTGACGGAGATATCTATGAAAAGACTTTCCCGGATGATGTGACGTTCGGATTCTACGACGGGGATATTGAAGCTCTTAAGGAAGAGGTCGCCAAAGTGGTTCCCCACTGGGTGAATTTCTTCGGTAAGGATGCAAGGATCTATTGCGGATTCGTATCGGGTAAGATCGCATCCTTCTGCATGATCCAGGATTTCGGGGAGCATATGGTGGATGGCATGAAGTGGAAGATCGGCGGCCCCGGCTGTGTCGGAACGGTTCCCGAATACCGTGACCGCGGCATCGGGCTTACCATGGTCAGGAATGTAACGCAGATACTCCGCGATGAGCTTTATGACTACAGCTATATCCATTACACCTATGAGACCGGATGGTACTCCAAGCTCGGCTATACGACATTTCTTACCTGGACAGGAAGCGGGATAAAGTAGGTGAACGGCAGAACCGTCCCCTGGTTCAATTGTGACCTGAGCATATATTTTTCCGTCATTACTGTTGTAGGGATGCAAAACCTGAGTTTTAAGGAGGAATTATGAAAAAGCTGTCGAGTATGTTATTATCCGTCCTTCTGGTACTTAATCTCAGCGCCTGCTCGGGCGAGGAGGCGAGGCTTTATGCCGGTTACTGCACCTATTATCCCGATGGCGGACTCATGAGCTATTGTGAGTATTCTTATGAATATGACGAGGACGGGAATCTGATAGGAGAATACGAATATTACAATAACCATAACAATACCCGATCATCGAAAATACGTGAATATGATGCATCCGGAAGCTTCACCGAATCGGAATATGACATCAGGGACGAACTTGCGGCGTTCAGAGAGTTTGATGAAAACGGCACTCTCAGGAAAGAGAGCGTATATGAATATGGAGAGCTTGAAAGCATTAACGAGTATAACGAAGACGGATCGATCATCAGGAAGGAATCCTGGAATTGGTCACATTACATAGTGGAATATGAATATGACGGATCAGGAATCCTGATAAAGAGTACCGAGACGGATTATGATGAAGACGGAGATTATAAACATACCTACGAAGATATATATGATCCTGAGGGAGAAGTGATCCTGAGAACCATTACTTCGGAAGACGGAAACTCCTTTGTAGCTGTAAGGGTTGAGAAGATAACCGAAGCCGATAACAAACTGACGGTTTATCAATATGGTCCGGATGACGAATTAAGATACATTACCGAGAAGGAATACGACGCGTCCGGAAATCTTCTTTCGAAAGTATCTTACAGCATAAAGGACGGTGAAAAGGAGTACCTGTCATCCGAAGAATATGAGTATGACGATGAAGGCCGTGTCATAGTTCAGGTTTCAAAGATCACCGACGTAAGCTATTACAGATACGAATATGAATATTCCGATGAGGGATATCTTTGCAAAGAAAGCACCATAACCCAAAAGTGGATATCTCCCCAGGTATACAGCGACGGATCGGATGCCGTTCTCATGGATTGTGCGACAATAAAATATTATAATGCAGCCGGAGAACAGATCAGACAGGAAACCACCGTTGACGGAAAACTTACTTCTTATACCGAATATTTCTATGAAAACGTAAAGGTTAACCGTGGCAGAGCTTCTGTGTTTGATTTCAGGGATGAAAAACGTGAGCTTGATGAAAGAGCGCTCAGAGTTTATTGATGAAATAGTGTTGACAGAAAATTTAATGCGATATAATATAAACGTGTTTATATAAACACGTTTATATTATTGTTACAGGAAAACCAAAAGATTATGATCAATAAGGAGAATCAACATGATCCTTGTAGTCAACACGACTTCGGATACCTCGGTGACCGAAGAGATACGAAAGCAGGCAACGGAGAAGTCGCTCGATATCGACATCGTTGAAGCTGCGGAACTTAAGATCGGCCATTGCATAGGATGTAACTATTGCTGGCTGAAAACTCCCGGCGAGTGCGCTGTAAAGGATGATTATGAGATCATCCTGAAGAAGCTCATACATGCCGATCAGTACTGGGTCATATCCGATACCGCCCTGGGATTTCTGAATCACAAGGGAAAGAATGTTTTTGACAGGATCCTTCCAATACTTACCATGAACCTTCACTTTGTGGGAGATCAGATGCGCCATGTCTCAAGATACGGTAAGAATGCGGATGTGGGGATCATCTACATAGGCGATGGCGACAGGGAGTATCTGGAAAGGTGGACCGGGAGAGCTGCGCTCAATCTTGAGAGCAGATCACTCGGAGCATTCAGCGAAAAAGAAGTAAAGGAGGCGGTATCATGCATGTGCTGATAATAAACGGAAGCCCCAGGATCAAGAAGTTCAGCAATACCGACATGATCCTTAAAGAGTTCACAAAGGGTATGTGTGAAAACGGTGATACTTTTCATCTGTATGAGATATCCGATAAAGACAACTGGGATCTTATACGCAAAGCTTATGACGAAAGCGATAATATACTCATAGCACTTCCGCTCTATGTCGAATGCATTCCCGGACTTCTCATGGAATTCCTTGAAACTCTTACACCGAAAACCGGAAACGCAAAGATGTCATTTATCCTGCAGAGCGGCTTCTCGGAAGGCGTTCAGCTCAGATGCGGAGAGGCATATCTCGAAAAGCTTGCAGGTTATCTCGGATGCACTTACGGCGGAACGCTTGTCAAAGGCGGGAATTTTGAGATAAGATTCTTAAATGATGAAAACAGGTCCAAGGCAACAAGTCCCTATGCGGAAATGGGAAGAGAATTCTCCGCAAACGGCAACTTTGATTCCGATAAATGCAAGGCCTTCACCGGCCCCGAAATATTACCTGCACCCGTAAGACTTATCGTCGGTTTCTTTTTTAAGACCGCGGTCAGAAAGAGCTTCGAAAAGGATGCGGCAAGTCTCGGATGTGAAAGACCTCTCGATTACAGACCTTATACCTAAGCGGCGTGAAAAATGGGAAGAAAAGCTCAGATAACAAAAGAAATGATCCTGGATGCGGCATATGAACTTCTGGACGAAGGCGGTATCGGTGCTGTGGGCATCAAGTCGATAGCGAACAAACTGGGTTGCTCTACGCAGCCGGTATCATGGTTGTTCGGAAGCATGACCGATCTGAAAAAGGAATTGTATTTCTACAGCGGGAGCAGGCTTTATGCACCCATGACGGAAGCCTTAAAGGGAAAGGAAGCTCTCGAAGCCTTTTTCATTTCCGGCAAGATCTATCTTTCAAATGCATGCGACCATCCACACGTATTCAGATTCCTGAATGTGGATGATCCCATGGATACGATAGGGGATGATGTCGCCGAAGGCAGGAGCATATTTGAATTCCAGTTTGACGAGGATGTTTTCAAGCTCCTTTCAAAGGAATACGATGTATCCCCGAAACTTCTCGGAGAAGCGGTAAGGGATACGGTCATATATACCCATGGTCTCGCACTCATGATGATATTCGACAATTACAGGATGCCCAAGTCCAAGGCCATAAAGATGATGTACAACATGGGCGTGACGCTTCTCGGTAACATTGGGATCAAGGCAGATAAGAAGTTCTGCTGAATGAGTGAGCCGGATTACTGAGCTTCACCGATAATAAAACAGACTTACAACAAGGACAGTTCCCGGATTCGACGGCTTAAGGAACTGTCTTTTTTATTTTTTTGAAATAAACAGCATATAACAGTTGACAACAGTTATAAACTGTTATACACTGTTTACTGTAAAGGAGGTTAGTGATGAAGATTATCATTAACAACACTTCAATGGTCCCTGTTTACGAGCAGCTCATGGATCAGATCAAACAGGAGATCATAGGCGGAGGACTTAAGGAAGGGGACGCCCTCCCTTCGGTACGAAACCTGGCAGGCGAACTTAAGATCAGTGCACTGACCGTTAAGAAGGCCTATGACAAACTTGAAGAAGACGGCTTCACCGTAACCGTACACGGCAAGGGGAGCTACGTTGCGGCAACGGATATACCGCTTGCACTTGAAGCAAGACGCAAGGCGGTAGAAGAGGAATTCTCCTCAGCAGTATCCAAAGCACGCTCCGCAGGACTTAAGGATGATGAGATCAGAGATATCTTAGAGATCCTTCTTGAGGATGAGTAAGGAACCTGCACATATTGAGAAAGGCATAAAAATGGTCAGATTAAATAATCTAACAAAAGAATATAAAGGCTTTAAACTGGACATCACAATGGACATTCCCGAGGGAAGAGTAACGGGTCTCATAGGCAGGAACGGTGCCGGAAAGACAACGACACTCAAAGCCATCCTCGGTCTGATCGAACCCACGTCGGGTGAGATAGAGGTCCTCGGAAAAAAGCCCAGGGAATTTACGGCAGAAGACAAAAAGCAGATCGGAACCGCACTTTCTTCATCGGGCTTCAACATGGTCTTTACCGTTAAGGATGTCATCGCTATCCTCAAGGGGTTTTATAAAGATTTCGATGAAGATGATTTCACGAAAAAATGCAGGCAGCAGGAGCTTCCCTTTGATAAGCCGATCAAGGATTTTTCGACCGGCATGAGAGCAAAGCTCAGGGTTCTTGTTGCGATGAGCCACTCGGCGAAGCTTTTGATACTTGATGAGCCCACGGCCGGACTTGATGTCATAGCACGAAACGACGTTCTTAACATCATAAGAGGTTATCTCGAGGAGGATCCCTCCAGGTCCGTCATCATAAGCTCGCATATCTCCACCGATCTTGAAGGCTTATGCGATGATATCTATATGATCAACGGCGGAAAGATAATCCTTCACGAAGATACAGATACCCTTCTCGGAAAATACGGCCTGATCAAGGTCAGCAGGGAAGAATACGAAACGCTGGACAAGAAATACATTATCGGCACCAAGGAGGAAAGCTTCAGCGTCACCTGTCTGACATCTGAAAAACAGTTCTATGCCGAAAACTATCCCAAGGCGGTTGTTGAGAACGCACATATTGACGACATCATAGTCCTCATTCTCGGAGGTGATAAATAATGAAAGGTTTACTCGTTAAAGATTTCAAGATACTGATGAATCAGAAAAAATTCATGATCATGTTCTTCTTTGTTGCGATCGTTCTCAGTTTTTCCATGGATTCATCATTCATTGTCAGCTATATTTCGATGATAGGAACGATCCTTACTCTTTCCACGATCTCATTTGATTATCAGGATGAAGGCTATTCATTTCTGATGACTCTTCCCATAAGGCGCGGTGATTATGCGATTGGAAAGTATGCATTTACCGTTCTGGGGCTGGCCTGCTTCTGGGGCATTTCCCTCGTGCTTCAGTTTGCGTCATTCTTCATACGGGGAACTGAATTTGATCTGACGGAAACGCTTTTGACGGATATCTGTATGCTTCCCCTGTTTATATTCGTAGCTGCCGTACTTATACCCATCGAGATCAAGTTTTCTCCCGAAAAGGTCAGGGTAGTGATGTTCCTTTTCTTCGGTATCGTACTTGTGATAGCAATGGGCGGCAAAGCTTTACTGGAAAAGCTGCAGGATAATACCGGGATCGAATTCGTATCAAAGCTGGAAACGCTGGATGCTGTAAATCCCCTGCCGCTCATCATGGGAGTCCTTGCAATATCGATAATAATGC
Source organism: Lachnospiraceae bacterium (assembly GCA_016285265.1). Taxonomy (GTDB): domain Bacteria; phylum Bacillota; class Clostridia; order Lachnospirales; family Lachnospiraceae; genus AC2028. The sequence continues at coordinate 1,735 of JAEEQL010000058.1, read as the reverse complement.
TTTCGATCTCCATGATCATCAGCGTAAGGATCATGGAAAAGAGAGAGTTCTGAAACAGCGTAAGCCGTCCCCCCTGTTTTATCCCACCTGATTAAAAAACAAGTCGCAGGAGAATTTCCTGCGACTTGTTTTTTCAAATCATAACCGTAACTTATTTCTTTACGTATTCTTTTTCTGCCTGCTTCTTTTCCCTGGCTGTTTTCAGAAGCTGTATGATATCGATGTAATAGACCAGGTAGTACATCAGGACTCCTAGGATGATCGCGGTTCCGACATCGAATACCGAATGCTGCTTGAGGAACATCGTCGAAAGTATGATCAGTATGCAGAGGATGAAGCTTCCTGCTTTAATGAGCTTATGCTTTCTGAGCCTTTCGCTTCTTGCTATCGCAAACTCGATTCCGAGTGAGTTGTAAACGTGAATGCTGGGCCAGATGTTGGTGGGCGTATCCGTTCTGTAGAGCGTAAGCACCCAGGTGTCGAAAAAGTCCTTGCTTCCGGTAAGATTCGGACGAAGGTTCTGACCGTTCGGCCAGAGCGTCGAGATGATCAGGAAGATCGTCATTCCCGTTACGAGGAAAGTAAATACCCTCCAGTATTCGTCCTTGGCCGTGAACAGGAGATAGAGCACCGTCACAAGAACGTAAGGAAACCATAATTCGTAGGGGATGATGAACTGCGGGATAAACGGAATGTGATTATCCGCCGACAGATGTATCAGATACTTGGGAACGATGACATTCTGCTCGAGTATCGAAAACCACGTAAGATAAACGGCAGTATAGATAAGAAAAGGAATGCCTTCCTTGTGCTTATGAAGGAATTCGCCGATATTGCAATATAATGTCTTTAAAAATTTCATTTTAGTCTTTTGCCTGAGATAAATCCTGTTTTCATACTCAGACAATAATATTCTCTTAATCCAACTTAATCAATACAGTTTTTCATTAATATTTCTTTAAGGTTCATTAATGAATTCAGGGCAGGGTGATATTGACCGCGGATCTGAGCACCCTTACCTTAAGCTCGTCGGCCTGTCTGGTCACTTCGCCGTCCGTGTGTACCCAGACGGGTTCATCCAGTTTGATCCTGATCTTGGATGCGGTCATTCCCGTTATGCCCTTGAACATAAATACCCTGCCGGAGATGGCAAAAGGCAGTGCAAAGAAGAATTTAAGTCCCGATACGCGCTCTACGAGGATGATATCGAGCTTTCCGTCGGTATGGGATGCATTGGGCCCGAATTTGAATCCGCCGCCCTCAAAGGGTTCGTTCATAAATGCGGTGAACAGAACGCGTTCGATGGGAGTTTCCGGACCTCCGTCCATACTTATGGTTCCGCTTGGCCTTTTTGCCCCGAATATCTGCTTTATGGCAATGCTTCCGTATGAGAGCCTGCCGAGTCCGAACTTATTCAGGAATCTCTTGAGCCCGGAGTGCATGGCTTCTTCACAGACAGCGGCATCAAAGCCCATTCCCGAGCTTATGATGAATTTTCTGGTAACTCCGTCCGAATATGTGATCTCGCCGAGGTCGATTATCGCGGTACGTCCTCTTTTTACCGCAATATCAAGGGCGAGTTTTATGTCCTTCGGGATCCCGACGCTCTTGGCGAAATCATTGCCCGAGCCGGTAGGAATGATGCTGAGGATCACCTTTTTGGTATCCTTTATTCCGGTGAGAAGCTCGTTAATGGACCCGTCTCCGCCGATAAGGATGATACGGACGGAAGAAT
>JAEEQL010000057.1 GCA_016285265.1 Lachnospiraceae bacterium | reverse complement strand
GGCCGGAATGAATGCCGTTCTCAAATACGGTAAGCAGCTGTTTTCATCCTATGCCGTTACGATCTTTGTCACGGTAACGGGAACCCTGCTCGGACTTCTGATCATGAGCATGTATGCATATGCAATGAGCAGAAAGGATTTCAGACTTTCAAAGTTCCTTGCGATCTTTCTTCTGATCCCCATGCTCTTCAACGGAGGACAGCTTTCCGGATACATCATCTTCACATCTGTGTATCACCTCAAGGATAACCTGCTCCTTCTCATACTTCCTTTGTGTGTTACCACGATGAATGTCATCATTCTGAGGACATATATCGTAAACAGTATTCCCGGTGAACTTATGGAAGCAGCGAAGATTGACGGAGCGGGAGAGTACAGAACTTTCTTCCAGATCACACTTCCTCTTCTCAAGCCTTCGCTTGCGGCCGTAGGTTTCATGATGGCTACGGCATACTGGAATGACTGGCAGAATGCGATGCTCTATATAGACACCAACAGCAAGAAGCCTCTGCAGCTCCTTCTCATCAATATCCAGAAGAGCATACAGTTCCTTCTCAACAATACGAACGTTCCCGCATCCGCAAGAGCGGCAATGGGAGGAACAATCCCCCAGAACTCCGCGACCATGGCAACGGTTATCGTAGTCATCGGACCCATCATGGTTGCATATCCCTTCTTCCAGAAGTACTTCATCAAGGGACTTACGGTCGGTTCCGTAAAGGGCTGATCACTTAACCGGGTATTCGGGAACGTGGCATTGTGCTTCGCATCCTTCGAATATATAACACCAATTTTTTAGGGAGGTTTTTGTTATGAAAAAGCTCAACAGAGTTGCTTCTGCAATTCTTGCCGGCCTTATGACCGTTTCCCTTTGCGCATGCGGTGGCAACACCGGATCAGGCAATACCGGAAATGGCGGAAGCACCGGCACCACAACCGTATCCGAGAGCGGAGCAGTTGTGATTGATGTCTACAGAGACTGCTTCAACCTTGCAGCTGTAGATGATGCTCAGGTTAAGAAGGTAGAGGATGCTATCAACGCTTACATCGCTGATAAGATCAATGTTCAGATCGTTCTTCACGACATCCCCAATGCTGACTATCCCGACAAGGCTAACCTTGCCATCAACAACAAGGAAGTAGACCTTCTCTGGACCGCAGCCTGGATGGGAACCGTAGGAACCAAGGATCTCTATGCAGCAAACGCTGTTTACGACATCACCGATCTTCTTCCCGGAACCGCACTTTATTCTTCAATGGATGAGAACACCTGGAAGGCTTCTCAGTACGGCGGAAGAAACTACTACATCCCTGTTTACAAGGACAATGTTGAAGGATATGACTTCATGTTCCGCGGTGCTCTTGTTGACGAGTTCGGATGGGACACCACAAGTGTTAAGAAGCTTGCTGATCTCGAGCCCATGCTCGCTGATGCAAAGGCTGCAGGAATCAAGTATCCCTTCCTTACTCAGAAGACCGCTATGTTCTACAGATGGTACATCGATGAGTTCGATTTCTTCACCGGCGACAACACCTCTGACTGGGTTGCTGTTGACAGAGACACCAACGAAGTAGTTAACGTTATCCAGACTCCCGAGTACAAAGAGTTCGTAACTCTTATGTGCAAGTGGGCTGAGGAAGGATACATCTCCGAGAACGAAGCTACCAAGGCTACCGAGGAGACCACCACTCAGACTCAGGATTGGGCTATTTCATGGTGGACCGACATCCCCAACAACGGTGAGGCTAACGGAAGATACGGACAGACTGTTGTTATGCAGCCCGCTTCCCAGAGATATATGCACACCGACTCCATGCTCGGATCATGCTTCGCAATCGCTGCTTCCTGCACTCCCGAAGAGGCTCAGGCTTGCATCGATTTCGTAGAGCTTCTTTACACCGATCCCAAGCTTGCTGATATGTATGCATTCGGTATCGAAGGCGAAGATTACAACTACAATGCTGACGGATATGTAGTGAAGGTTCCTGATGCTAAGTACAACCACTCAATGTGGGAGTCCGCATCCGCTACCGTAGTTACCTGCGAAGCTGAGAACCCTTACACCGCTCAGATGTATGTTGACTTCAACTCTTCAGCACTCATCTCATGCGCTAACGGATTCCAGTTCGACAAGACCCCTGTTGAGGGTCAGTATGGCGCTTGCCAGCTCGCATTCGAGAAGTATGGATTCATCCTTGAGAACGGCGGATTCGCTTCAGCTGATGTAGATGCTAAGCTCGCTGAGTACCAGGCAGCTCTTGACGAAGCAGGATATCAGGATGTCCTTGCTGAGTTCCAGCGCCAGTATGACGAGTGGAAGAAATAATCCATACGGTTCAAAAACTTTTCTATAAAGAGAAAGCGGTCGCTTCCTGCGGCCGCTTTTTTCGTTTAGTAAAAAGCATAAAAACCGTGCAATTTAATGAAAATTTGGATTTAATTAATAAATTTTTAATGATATAATACGGGAGTAAAAGTAACTGTTCAAAGAAGGCTAAGATGTCAGATATTTATTCGACTGTTCACAGTTTTCTTAATGAAATAATGAGCGTCACATCCAATAAAGAATTGGATGAGATTGCTTCGCGTTACGAAAAACAGCTCGGCGATACCAAGGACGCTGCCGGGCTTTTGTGGGATGATATCGTCACTCTCGGCAAGGAACTGATCTATCTTAAGACGGGAAGCGATGACGAAGCCGGAAGAGGCCTCATGGCAACGCTTTCCGAGCAGGAGATTGCCGAGCTCAGGGAAGCCGACCGCATCATCGACAATAATCTTTTCGATTATCATTTCCAGCCCATCGTAAGTGTTGCGACCGGTGAAGTTTTTTCATACGAAGCACTTATGCGTCCCAGGAGCGATCTGCTTAAAAGCCCCCTTCAGGTGATCGAATACGCGGATATGAGAAACAGGCTCAATGATATCGAGAGAGCCACTCTGTTTAATATTCTCGGAATCCTCGAGAAGGATCCGGATATTCTTCACGGAAAGAAAGTATTCATCAACAGCATTCCGGGAACGGTTCTTCCCGAGCCCGAGAGAAGTAAGGTTGATGAACTTCTTACAAGACATAATGAAGTGGCCGTAATAGAGATCACCGAAAAATCCGAACTTGATGAGGATGACTACCGCGAGTTTAAAAAGAGACTTGAGGAGATAGGAGTCCAGACCGCGATCGATGATTACGGCACCGGATATTCCAATGTACAGAATCTTCTGCGTTACATGCCCGATTACGTCAAGATAGACAGATCTCTTCTCAGCGACATGCAGAACGATTCCAAGAAAAAGCATTTCGTACGTGAGATCATAGATTTCTGTCACAGCAATAAGATCCTAGCACTTGCGGAAGGCGTTGAGACAAGCGAAGAACTCAGGGCGGTAATACTTCTGGGTGCCGATCTGATACAGGGATTCCATACCGCAAAGCCCGCACCCGAGCCCTTGGAAATGATCCCCTTCGATATAAGGGAAGAGATAAAGAATTACCTGCATGAACGTCAGGCGGGAGTCGCATCCCAGGTATACGATCTCGATATCGGTGAGCATGTTGAAACCGGACGGCTTGTCAAGAACGGTATCACGACCATACTCATAGCTCATGACGGCGAGTTCTCCATCACCGGTGATTCCAGAAGACAGGCTGCACTCGGCATCGAGATAGCGGACGGAGTCAAATGTGAGCTCACCGTTGAGAATATAAAGCTTGAAAGCAAGAACAAGATTCCCTGCATAGTGCTCGGAAATGACTGTGAGGTGGATCTGGAGCTTGTCGGAGAGAACAATCTCTCCATGGGAGGCATACGTGTTCCCAAGTCATCTACCTTTACCCTTAAGGGAGACGGTAATCTCAGCATAGAGCTTGATGATGACGAATACTTCGGCATAGGAGGCGGTGTGGACGAATTCCACGGAAGCCTTATATTCGATCATGGCGGAGCTCTCAGGATCGATGCAAACGGAAATATGGGTGTATGTATCGGATCCGGTTACGGCGGAGATATCGATCTCAAGAGAGGTCAGTATGTTCTGGAGATGAACGGTGACAGGGCTCTCGGAATAGGTACTCTTTATCATGATGTCAGCATTGATGTTGACAGCTGTGATATCAATATAGAGCTCAATACCATCAAGGGAACCGCGATCGGATGCGACAGTGCAAACAGCAAGGTTACCTTGTCGAATTCATCGGTCAAGATCTTTATGAGCGGTAACGAAGCCGTCGGTATCGGAAGCATTACCGGAGAGAAGACGGAAGTATATGTCCATGATGCGAGCCTTGTCCTCAAGACCCATGATGACAGATGTTCCGGTGTTGCGGCACTTGACGGAACGACTCTTTTCAAGCTTGAAAGAGCATCACTCAGGGTTTATGCGAAGGGAGACAGGGTCCTTCCTTTCGGCGGATTTACCGGAGATACCGATCTGACTCTCATCAATTCGGATACAACGGTAAAGATCAACACCGCGATAAAGCTCAGGGAATACCTGCCGCCCGAGAGAATAGAGATCCAGTACGGAAGGGCAAGGGTTGTACTGAACGGATTCGAATACGATCTGAAGGATTGATAAGGAAAAAATGTTTCGGGGCAAAATAATTGCCCCGAAATTTTTTTTACTTATTTACACTAACGCTTTAAAGTGCTAAAATGAATCCCGTAGCCGCTTAAAGAGGGGCGTAAGTTTATACCGGAGGTATTCCATGATAATCAAAATCTTAATGCTCGTGATCTTCTTTTCCGTAATGATCGGAGTCGGATTCTACTGCCGTAAGAATGCTACCGATGTCAACGGATTCGTACTCGGAGGCAGAAGCGTAGGTCCCTGGCTTACCGCGTTTGCATACGGAACAAGCTACTTTTCCGCAGTTATATTCGTAGGATATGCGGGACAGTTCGGATGGAAGTACGGAATTTCTTCAACCTGGATCGGTATAGGAAATGCGCTTCTCGGATCCATGCTTGCGTGGAGAGTTCTGGGAAGACGTACCAGGATCATGTCACAGCATCTTAATTCCGCAACAATGCCCGAGTTCTTCGGACAGAGATTCGATTCCAAGGGACTTAAGCTCTTCGCTTCCCTTATCGTATTCGTCTTCATGATCCCTTATACCGCATCGCTGTATAACGGATTATCAAGACTTTTCGGAATGGCGTTTAACATCGATTACACCGTATGTATCATTGTAATGGCCATTCTTACCGGCGTATACGTTATCGCCGGCGGATATATGGCAACCGCGATCAATGATTTCATTCAGGGAATCATCATGCTATTCGGAATCGTTGCGGTTATCCTTGCGGTTCTCAACACCAAGGGAGGATTCCTTGCTTCTCTCGACCAGCTCGCAGCCGTCACCGATGAGGCCGTAAGCACCACACCCGGTGTATTCAATTCCTTTTTCGGTCCCGATCCCATTAATCTTATCGGAGTTGTTATCCTTACCTCGCTCGGAACATGGGGACTTCCCCAGATGGTCCAGAAGTTCTATGCGATCAAGTCCGAGAAATCAATCACCAAGGGAACAATTATTTCAACACTTTTCGCAGGCGTTGTAGCCGGCGGATGCTATTTCCTCGGCGGTTTCGGAAGACTCTTCGGAGATATGGTCGATGTTTCAACGCAGGGATTTGATGCGATCATTCCCGCAATGCTTTCCAACTTAAGCCCCGCACTTATCGGACTTGTTGTCATTCTTGTTCTTTCGGCTTCAATGTCCACTCTTTCATCGCTTGTTATGACCTCAAGCTCAACCCTTACCATTGACTTCATCAAGGGAACCGTCATCAAGGATATGAGCCAGAAGAAGCAGGTTCTCTGGATAAGGGCACTGATCGTTGTCTTCATCGCGATCTCCGTTGTGCTTGCGATCGTGCAGTATCGTTCAAACGTAACCTTCATTGCACAGCTCATGGGTGTTTCATGGGGAGCAATGGCAGGCGCATTCCTTGCACCTTTCCTCTATGGTCTCTACTGGAAGGGAACAACCAAGGCCGGCTGTGCGGTAAGCTTTATCTTCGGAGCAGGCTTCATGACCTATAATATGCTTTTCAGGAGCACTCTTCCCAAGCTCCTTCAGTCTCCCATCAATGCGGGTGCATTCGTAATGCTTGCGGGACTTATCATTGTTCCCGTAGTGTCCCTGATCACGAAGAAGCCCGGCAAGGAAGAGATCGACAGGATATTCTCCTGCTATGACAAGAAGAACGAAGTTCCCGTTACACAGTCACTCAGCGACTGAACATAATAAACATATGATAAGGAAGAAGACTCATCGCGGGTCTTCTTCTTTTTATGCGGATTTTAGATAGAATGCCGGATCTGACGGCACAGAGAAACCTTTTCTTCTTAAATTCATCAATTTCTTTCGGTATTTGTGACCTGAAGGATACGGCCGCCGTCATTAAAGATGTACGGGGTACAAAACAAAAAACATGCGGGCCGGCAAAGGCCCTGGATATGAAAGTGAGGAATTAAGAAATGAAGAAAAGAATCGTAGCAGGTTTACTTGCAATAATGATGCTTGCGGGATGCGGAGCAGATTCGACCGGAAATACAGGTAACGGATCGGGCACAAGGTCAAGAGAGTATTCTTCGACCAATGTCTGTCAGACAGTGGAGCCCATCGAGATAAATGTTGAGAACGGCGATATAGAAGAAGAGTGGATCAATTCTCTTTCATCCTCATCCATGAACCTTTTGAAAGCGATAATGGAGGAACAGGGAGAAGGAAATAATATCATGATCTCTCCCACATCCATGATGATGGCGTTCGGAATGCTTGAAAACGGCGCATCCGGTGAGACATTGTCCGAGATCGAGAATGTCATCGGAGGCGGCGTAAAGGTCGGACAGATGAATCCGCTCATGTACTCAATTGCGGATCGCTTTGAAAGCTCGGAGGATGTCAGATGGAATGTAGCCAATTCGGTATGGCTCAGGGATGACGGAAGATTTGAGATCGTTCCCGAGTTTGCACAGGCTGCAAGAAGCTACTATAATGCCGATGTCTGGATGGCTGCATTTAATGAGAAGACGGTAAATGATATCAACGCATGGGCCGATGAACAGACCTACGGAATGATCAAGGAGATTATCGAGGGTATCGAGCCTGAGACATATATGTACCTGATCAATGCGGTAGCATTTGAAGGCGAGTGGATGCACGAGTATGAAGACACTGATATCTGGGAAGATTATGAGTTTCATAATTATGACGGAAGCACATCGAACGTCAACATGCTCTGCAGCACAGAAAGCAGATATCTGGAACTCGGAAACGGTATAGGTTTCGTCCGTCCGTATAAGGGCGGTGATTACTCATTCGTTGGTATCCTTCCCGAGGAAGGAACTTCGGTTGAAGACTATATCGCATCACTTGCAGAGGACGGGGCTGATTTTGCCGAGGCTTTCAGAAATGCAAAGGGTTATGAATCCGATATAATCGTAAAGTTCCCCGAGTTTAATAACGAATATACCGTTGATCTGACAGGTATTCTCATGGGAATGGGAATGGAAACTCCTTTCGATAGCGAAAAAGCTGATTTCTCCGGACTTTTAAGGACAACAGACGGTTCAGATTACCCTGCTTATATCGGAAGTGTTCTTCAGAAGACCTATATCGATGTAAACAGGGAGGGAACCAGGGCAGCGGCCGTTACATCGATCACACTGGATTGCGCAGGTGCTGAGCCTGATTTCGTGCCTCCCATGATCATCACTCTTGACAGACCTTTCGTTTATGCGGTTGTCGACAACGAGACCGGACTTCCCGTTTTCCTCGGAACCGTAAACTCTCTTTAATAGTTTTTAGTCCTGCTCCTGTGGTATTATAGGGTAAGTGTTGGGAGGATTAACTTACCCGGATACCACAGGAGATTTTTTATGCTTATCGAAAAGATGACAGCAGATCATTACGAAGAAGTACTGAAGATGATGAGAGTCTTTTACGATTCTCCGGCGGTGCTTCATACATCATCAGATAATGTGCTCAGGAATGATATAGATGCATGCATCGGAGACTGTCCCTACCTCGACGGGTATGTATTCATCGAAGAAGGAAATATAGCCGGATACTCCATGGTATCCAAAAGCTTTACCACCGAGTACGGGGGGATATGTGCCTGGATCGAGGATCTCTATATAAAGGAAGAATTCAGAAGACGCGGGATCTCGAAAAAATTTTTTGAAGAGCTTCCGGGGCTGTATCCGGGTATTGTGAGATTCAAGCTTGAGGTGGAGCCTGAGAATGAGCGGGCCATAGAGACATATAAAAAGTGCGGATATGACAGGCTTCCCTACGACATCATGGAAAGGGTAATGATAGAGGACTGATACCGATGAACGATTTTAAAACGATTTTTTTCTTTGACCTGGACGGAACTCTTCTTACCGATGATAAGACAATCTCCGACGCGACAAGGACCGCACTTTTGGAATATGTACTGGACGGAAATCATGTTGCCGTATGTACGGGACGAGGCCTCGACAATGTGATCGATGTGAGCGGAAAGCTCGGACTCGATTTTCCCGGAACCTATCTTATATGCTTTAACGGCGGAATAATCTATGAATGCGATACGAAGAAAGTCATCTCACGTATAGGTATTCCTCTCAAATATATACCGGGACTCTTTGAGCTGGCCTCGGAACACGGTATACATTGTCACACATACGCATCGGATCATATGATAACTCCTGATGAAGGCGAAGAGATGAAGTATTACAACCGCATCATCCAAAGACCTCTTGTGGTCACGCAGGATATCGCGGGTAATCTGACCGAGGATCCATGCAAAGTCATAGCCATCGAACTGCACGATGCCGATAAACTTGAACGTTTCAAGCAGGCTGTGGATGAAAAATACGGGGATGTATTTACAACCTGCTATTCCAATCCGTACTATCTGGAAATTTACATGAAAGAATCCGGAAAGGGATCTGCTGTAAAGAGGCTGGCCGAATATCTTGATGTGCCGATATCCAATACATATGCGGCGGGTGATGAGATGAATGATATCTCCATGATAGAAGCCGCGGGCTGCGGCATAGCGATGATCAATGCTTCGGATGAAGTCAAGGCACATGCGGATGTCGTCACGAAGACCGACAATAACCGCGACGGACTTGCGGAACTGATACGCTCCGCAATATGATGTTTCGCCTGCGGGTAAGGTACTTATATCACTGAAGGGAAAAATAATGGCATACATTCACAGGGTTCAATATTATGAAACGGACAAGATGGGAATAACCCATCACTCCAATTACATCAGATGGATGGAGGAGGCAAGGATCGCTTTTCTTGCAGACATCGGATGGGAATATTCAAGGCTTGAAGAGATGGGACTTGTTTCTCCCGTGCTGAACGTGACATGTGATTACAGAAAAACAACTACCTTTTCGGATGAGATATCCATCGAGGTTTCCGTAAGTGAATTCAGAGGGGTCAAGTTATTCCTTTCTTATGAGATGAAGAACGATAAGGGAGAGGTTGTATGTACGGCGCAGTCGTCACATGCCTTTCTGGATAGGGAAGGAAGACCGGCAAGGGTAAAACAGGATTTTCCCGAGTTGTTCGAATGCCTTACAAAGCTGTGTGCCGGTTGATGAACAGGTAATAAGGTTCAGGACGTTAATCCGTCCGTAGGATAAAGATGAGGATTCAAAATGAGCGAGATAGATGATCTTATAAATATGATAGAAGGCAAGATGAATGACGGCGTGAGCAGGCTAAAGGTCGGCTTCAGCGAAGAACTTCCGGACGGGCAAAAGAAGGAAGCGTACCATCACGGAAGATGCGATGTGGGAAGCCCGTGGGCTACCGGGACAGTGGGAAACTGCGATGCGATAGACGTTGATGATGAGTGAGCGCTTCAATCCGGCAGACAGTGATGACCGGTGAGCAGTGGTATCGGAGGAAGAAAGTGTCACATATCAGGGAAATAACGGAAGCGGATAATGCCGCGGTTGCCGCACTTGTGAGGGACAATCTCGAGGCGGTCGGGCTTGATATTCCGGGAACAGCATATTTTGACAAGGGTCTTGATCATCTCAGCGACTGTTACGGAAAAGAAGATGCTAAATACTTTGTCCTGGAGAGTGATGACGGCGAAGTGATCGGCGGCATCGGATTTGCCGGGTTCGAAGCAATGAAGGATACGGCAGAGCTCCAGAAGCTTTATCTCAAAGAATCCGCTAAGGGATCGGGGCTCGGCTACAAACTGATAGATCATGTCGAGGACAGGATGAGAGAAGCGGGATATAAATATTCGTATCTCGAAACACACGATGTCCTGCAGGCTGCGATCCACCTGTATGAGAAAAGCGGATACGAAGAGATTGAGCGTCCCAAAGAGGTCGGACACAGTACGATGAACCGCTTCTTTTTGAAGACATTGTAATGACGATCGAAGAATATTTTGCTGAACTGAAAACGAAGGATATCATCTGCTGGGGAAGCGGTAAGCGTTTCCGCAACATCACATATCCGTTTTTATGTAAAAGCACTCTTATCGATAATCTTGCCGGGTTTGCGGACGTTTCGGGCACCGGGGATGTTGAGGCGGGCGGCCGGAAGTATCACAGGTTCGTCAGGGAAGACCTGGCGAAGATGAACCGCGAAAACACCGTGATCCTTATTGCCGTCAGCGGTTACGAAGAGGTACTTGCCGGGCTTAACTCCGATCGCATCCTGTCAGGCTTTGAAGCCGTGCCCTCGGTTTATCCGGAGCTTCTGTATGAGGATATGATGCTTTTGTCCGCTCCGAAGCCGCCGGCGGGTTTCCGTAAGAATGACTGTAAGAAGATCCCCGGGATCATTCATGGCATATGGTTTTCGGATAACCCGATGCCGGAGCTGTATCAAAGATGCCTTGATTCCTGGAGAAAATATTCGCCGGATCTGGAGATAAGGATCTGGAGCCTTGATACGTACAAGCCCGGCCGCTGTCTGTTTTTCGAACAGGCTGTGGAACACAAAAACTGGGCTTTTGCATCGGACTATGCAAGGGCTGATCTGCTTCGCAGATACGGAGGCATTTACATGGATCTGGATGTGGAGATGCTCCGCCCCATCGATGATCTGCTGTACAATGACGCATACATGAGCTTCGAGTCGGCAGACAGGATAGAATGCGGTTCCGGAATGGGTGCCGGGCCGGGACATCCCGTCATTGAGGAGATATGTGAGAGCTACGAAAAAAGACCGTATCTGAAGCCTGACGGAACCTGGGATAATTCCACATGCCCCGTGCGTTACACCGAAGTCATTGAAAAGCATGGCCTTAAGAAAAACGGCGGTTTCCAGTTCGTAGAGGACATAACCGTATATCCGTTCGAAGTGCTGACCGGAAAAAGCTTTGATACCGGAATTGTCTACAATACGGAACTCAGCTACACAGTGCATCATCATAACGGAAGCTGGATCCCGGATAAGACTCATGCGTCCGTCCGTGAGCGGTATGAAAGGATCCGCGAGTTTCTTGAATCAAAGGATATAACGGTATGAATGCCGGTTATATAATGCAGCGATTAGGAGGATAGTTATGAAAATGATCAAAAAGATTGTTCTTGCGCTATTGTTGGTGGTTATCGTTGCCGTTATCTGGATCGTATGCATCGTGTCACGAGTGTCGATGGAAAATGCGAAAAAAAGAAATCTTGAAAACATAGCCCGGGATATAGCGGAAGAAGAAATTCCGAAATATTATCCGAATGAAAACCCACCATATTATTATTTCGAAACGGTTACTTATCCGGAAAGCACTAAACTGACGGATTGGGTTTATGGAATGACCTATGAAGACGATAATGATCTCATTCTGGTCAATACTGTTACTAAGGAGATATATGCAGCATATGAGAATGATCTGATCAAATCATATGCGAAGGAACTTGTCACGGATCTGTATCATATAGATGAGGCAGATGTTGATGTTGATCTGTCATACTCAATAACCTTACCGTATTATTCAGAAGATCCGGATTCGCTATGCGGAAGCTTCAACGATGTGCTTCCTTTGGGAACCGTCGTAGATGAAGAATTCTTCAGATCGATTCTGAATGAGGAAGATTATGAATTATTATATTTGGTTGCCGTAGACGAAAATGTGAGCATGGATCTGATCAGGAATACCGATACAGGCGTGTTTGGGCATAAAGGACATTTATCGATATGGCAATTTTCAAACGAAGATTTAAAAGAATTTGGTGTTGAGGCAATTTATTTATGTGAATCAATCGATGTATATGGTGTTGATCTGGAATAAAGTCCGTAATTCCATTAACAGATTCAGATGATCGTAACAATAGGGGGGTTAGTGGCGATAAAGCCGGAGTAAATTATTGGGAGGAATACAAATGCCGGAAGAACTCAGAGAAAACCTCATACTCATTTTGGTTGTCTTCGTACCTATCTTCGCCTATCTGATCATATCCAGAGTGCTTGGCAAGTCATTCAAAAAAACGCCCGACAATCCGCTCTTTCCCGAAAACAGCGGCGGAAGCATCGTCATCCGCATTATAAAGCGGGCGCCGATCACCTTGATAGTGGTTGTTCTTGCCTATGTCATTGCTGCTCATAACAGAGACTGGATAGCAAAAGGATTTAACGATAACGATGCAAGGCGTGAAGCAATCTTCGCGGAATATGATGAACTGAACGAAGATAATGTCGATCCGGAGAGCGGGAAAAGGATCCTGACTCAGGCCTACCTTCGCAGAGACTATAAGCTCTACGTCTCAAGTGAGCAATCCGGTTCCGATTTTGCTTCAACAATGTACGAGATGGTATTCATATCAGCAGTTTTCATAGCAGGCGGGTGGAGCTGTATCGCATACATTATCGGCTTCCTTTTATATAAGAAGAAAGTAAGCATCCTAAGCATAGGTGCAACCCTTCTTCTCATACCCACGATCATCGCCGGAGTACGGATAATAGAGGATAATTTCGGAACCGTAAATTTACCGGATCCCGATAATGCGGTGATATCGGCGGTGCCTGTAACGATCAGTTCCAGGCGTGATGTGCTGCATCGCGGTGATGAAGAAAACAGCGATTCTTACTCATATTACATTACCATCGACTACGGTGACGGTAACGGACCCATATCCAAAGAAGTGAGTTATTCCATGTATGACACCGCCGAAGAACCCGGCATTTACTACATGGGACAGGCTGAGGAAAACGGCAGCGTATGCGAGTTTGAACTATATTCACCGATGGAATACGTGGAAGAAAACTGATGATCAGGGAGGTCGTCATGAAGAACATAGAAGTTTACAAGGCTGAAAAGTATGATTCCGATAAATACGAAGAAGTAAAAGAAAACATATATAAGACATATGATTCGTTCATGAATCAGGACGCATATGTCACTTCCCTTTCCTTTGAACAGGAACCTGAATATGAAGAGGGTGCGGATTCAAGCGACATCTCCCGGTATCCTCTGGAAGATATACTTGATAAGTTCTATGTAGCGGTGGAGGATTTTTACACCGAACTAAACGATGGAAGCAGTAATGTCTGCTATCTGGAATTTACCGGCTCGGCTGTAGAAGACATTGAGAAGCTGCTGCAGATCGTCGGAAAGCATGTTTACAACGGAAGCGAAGAAAAGGACGGAAAGACATATATCAAATTATTTATAGAATGAGATTTTTTGATCTTGGTGCAACACTTGTGGATGAAAGCAAAAGACCTGATCATATCGTTGACAGCATAGATGAAATTTTGGATTTATTCTAAATATATAATTCGGGAGAGCGGATGGAAGACAGGATATATTTAAAAACGCGCAACGACGGACTTTGGGAGAAGAATGCAACCAAGGGCGCTGCCGTATATATGATCGTCGGCACGGTTCTGCTTCTGGCATCTATAAATATTCTTGTGCCTATCGAAACATTTCTGGAACACAAACTTGGTTCAAGCGACAGGCTGTCCGATTTTATTACAACTGTCTGGGCACTTTCCGGCATATTCGGGATCGCGGCTATCTGCATCCTGACCAATCAATCCCGTAATATTTCTAAATCTACAGGTTTCATTTTAAGGAAGGGACAGCTCTATGTTGTTCAGCTGTTTTATACACACAAAAAACTGGGAACGGAAACTGACCGCAGAATGATCCATGCTCCGGCAGGATCTGCGGAACAGATAGCATCTCTTCCCAACAATATCGAAGTTGCAAACGATGTTCAGGCTCATGAGAGGGAAGTCAGGGCAAGGCGAAATAATCCGGCTTCCTTTATTGAGGCACTTGATGATATTCTTTTATTTCTGGAGAAAAATCCGGATGTATATTATGCGATTCCGGATTCTGAAAGAACGAGCTTAGATAAGATATTTAAAACAAATCTGCAGAATGCAGCGCCGTTTACGATAAATACTGAAAATGCCCACTATGGTTTCTTTAAACTGAACAATCCGAGAGTGGTTGGAGAAAACAAAAAATACTTCATCTTGAATTTCGATAATGAATATGGGGATGTGTGCACGGCAAAATTCACTAACTGTTTCGGAAGTCTGGTGGATGATATAAAGAATGATTTTCAGAGTTAACGAACTTGAGAAAGGCATTGGAAAAACTCGGAATGGTGTATGATCATAGTTCATCGTATTCGAAGAATGACGGAAGTGCTACGTTTGAATCTGATGTTTATGTTCTGAATATTGACGACTGAAATGAATAACTATCTTAATAAATTGATCGAAGACAATAGCAGACCGGTTGTATTTGATTACGACGGAGTGCTGTTTGAAGCAAGATGGTACGAAGAGCGCATCAACATGCGTGATGAGACAGAGGAATTGCTTTTAGAGGCTATGAAGAGAGGCGAGAATCTGCGCACCGCACCTATCGGGTTTATGGTTGACTGGGTTAAAACTCTCAAAAACGATCTATATGTTCTGTCTTATATGCATAATGAGATTGAATATTCCAATAAGAAAAAAGAGATTTCCGAATTCTACCCCATCATTCCCGAAGAGCATGTGTTGATGGCGACTTCTCCGGAAAACAAGATAGTGCATCTGGAAGATATACGGGAGAAGTATGGATCGTTCATATACATTGATGATAATCATCCCGCTCTTATGAAATACGAAAATCATTTCGGTGACGAATGCAAATTCTTCCATGTATCGTCTCTTTATGTCTGAAGATACGGAGGTAAAAGATGAAAAGAAGATCGGTAGAGCCCGTATATTCGATGTGTGTCCAGCCATCGTTCATCATCGGAACATACAATGAAGACGGAACTTCCAACTTTGCTCCGATCACGTGGGTGAGTGCAACCGGGGCAGGCAGTGACAAATATATGCTGGTGATAAGCATGTTCGGATCCAAGAGGACCAAGCTAAATGTCATCAGGGACAGAAAATTCAGTGCAAACCTCGTTAATACATCCATGCTTCCCCTTATGGATTATTTCGGCACAAAGCATAAAGCGGAAGATGACGTAACCGAACCCGCGTACGGTGAGGGTGTCGGCGAAGTGCTTGATGTGCCCACGCTGGATGAAAGCCCGTGGGTATATGAGTGCGAGGTTGCGGAGGCTGTTCAGACCGGCGAATCTACAACATTCTTCTGCCCCATAAGAAATGTACAGATGGATGAGAATCTGATCTGTGAAGACACATTTGATGTGGATCTTACGGTGCTCGATCCGGTAATATATTCCGGAAGATATCACAGTCTCGGAAAAATGCTCGGAAAGATCGGCGATTTCAGGATGAGGTCATACGAAGAGACAAAGGACAGAAAGGAAATCCTTTCAAAGTTCCATCGAAACGTAGCCATAATGTACGGGGTGTTGGCCCTCGGATTGCTCCTGTCCTTTATCGGAGGATTCATGGTACTCTCAAATCCGGCTGTTCTGATAGCGGGGGTGGCTTTGGTGTTTGGCTCGATCCTGTTTGGATTCTTCAGCGGTGCGGTGTTCTGCCCGTTATGCGGTGAGATCATCAGCCGTCAGGGATTCGGCGAATATTGCAAGCATTGCGGTGGCAAGATTTTTTGATCTAAATGTATATGGCGGATGATATTCATCCGGACGTATCGGAAATACGGATGGCACGTTAAAGAGGAGCGCGAAGGCTGTTCTCTTTTTGCGTGA
>JAEEQL010000056.1 GCA_016285265.1 Lachnospiraceae bacterium | reverse complement strand
ATTGCATTGGCAAAAGCTGAAGAGGAAGAACTCTATTCCGATTTTGGAAAAAAGATTGATCTTGCCAATCAGCACAAAGTCACATATCTCTATAAAGATGGAGCAGTTATGAGCGTTCCTAGGAATAACTTATCTGAAGGCCTTCAGAGAAGACTTCGTGTTCCGGGAATGTCGGTTTCTGACTTATCTGAGTTTTCTGACGAAATAGATAAGCTGTTTGAAAAACCTGAGTCTTATTCGTTTTCGGATGAAGCTCGTATTAAAGAAGACGAAATGCAAAAGGAGTTTAAAAGTAAGTTGTTGTCAAATATTCAATATGGTAAAACTAACCTTCAAACAGGTGGTATAGGCATGGAAAATCTGATTAAGGAATTGTTTGAGTGCGAGGGATACGAGGCAAAAATACTTGCAAAAACAACGTTCAAGAATTCTGCTGATGCAGACATAGAGGCCTGGCGTGACGATGCTTTTCTTCCAACAAGAAAAATATACGCTCAAGTGAAGCATCATAGTGGCACATCCGGATCGACAGGAATTGATCAGGTTATTGGAGCTATAAAAGATAAAAATGATGATTATTTTGGCGTTTTTATCACTAGTGCAAGTGTGTCAGATGAAGATCGAAAATATGCTGAAGCGAATAATATTATAGTGAAAGACGGTAATGATGTCGTAGACTTAATATTTTCCAATTTGGATAAGCTTTCAATAGACACAAAAAGAAAATTGGGAATTGTTATGGTTCCTTCAATGATAATTTAATCTATTTCTAGAATTTGTTTGATATATATACTTCCTAAAGAGCATCTACAGAAATGTAGATGCTCTTTTTCTCAAAGTACAACTCCATTGTACATTTCCTCCCCAAAGTACAATCTTTGGGTAACGTTTTTCTCTTATCTTCCCGCTAGAATTCTCCTTGTAAAGCACAGATACAACCGGTTGAGCTGCTTTCAATACTTTGTCAGAGGAGAATGCAATGAGTTCAGGCGGAACAGATTTCCTGAAATTATACAGACAAACTGATGCGGATGGTCGTTTCAGCCTTATGATGGCCAATTACAGTTCTTTCCCCGCAATTATCAGAAATGCCGAGGTTAAGACTCTGTACAGAATCCGTTCTGAACGTGAATATGCCAGAAGCAGATCCAAGGGTGAACTGGGAGTAAGAGTCCAGGGAGCCGGAATGGCAGATATCACAGCAGACGAGGCCATGGATATTACAGCTATTAAGGATTCTTTCCTCACAGGAAGACTCCCTGCAGCGCTTTTAAAGGGCGTAGAAGGTGCAGAAGACTATCTGGAGGAGATTCGCACCATTTATCTGATGCACATCGATTATGACCTGTTACAGGGCCTTGTGGAGACATTAGATGAACGAGAGGCCAAACTCTTCAGGATGCATGTGGTGGATGGCCTGTATTACAAGGAAATCGGTGATGAGGATGGGCATAACGCCGAATCAGTCAGAAAACGGATGCAGAGACTCCGCAGCCGGCTTCGGGATGAGATTATTGAACTCCTCGAGATCAACTGCAGAAAGGACGGGCAGAAATGAATACAAATGTGTCAGATGAGGTAAAAATCCCCATATATGAAGCATATACGCTCTCAATAGAGGAAGCAGCCGAGTACTTCGGAATTGGTCAGACCAGACTTCGCAGGCTTATAAGGTTAAATCCGAATGCAGAATACCTGATCAGTATAGGAAACCGCACCAGGATCAAAAGGGTCAAATTTGAGCAGTTTATTGACACAATATCGGTTCTGTGAGCACGGCATATAAACACATATCAATGGCAGATTCGGCCCCGTTATGCTATGATTATTCAAATCATATCGGGGCTGAAACCATATGGATGGAGGACTCGATATGAGCGAAAAAAGAAGAGACAGCCGCGGAAGAATTCTTCGCAGCGGCGAAATTCAGGAAAGCAACGGAAGATACAGATTTAAGTATAAGGATTTTCTCGGAAGGGAAAAATGTGTCAGGTCCTGGAGACTTGAAGTATCCGATCCGGTACCGGCGGGTGAAAAGCCGGATATGCCGCTCAGGGAACTGGAAAAGAGGATCAGTAAGGATCTAGATGATCTTGTTGCACCTGAGGGAGGAGGGTTTAAGGTTGTTGATCTGGTAGAGAGATATGTCTCATTGAGAAGAGGAGGAGTACGTCCCAGCACGCAGGCCGGATACAGGACGGTTATGAAGCTTTTGAATAATGATCCGTTCGGATCTGTTCCGGTTGAAAAAGTCAGGAAACTTGATGCCCAGAGATGGCTTATCAAGCTCCAGGCGGAAGGCAAAGGCTATAGTTCCATACACGTGATAAGAGGAGTGCTCAGACCTGCTTTCGAAATGGCTGTAGATAATGATTTCATAAGGAAGAACCCTTTTGAGTTCGATCTTGGAAGTGTTATCTACAACGATAGTGTCAAGAGAGAGGCGCTCTCCCGTGAAGATGAAAGAAAGTTCATGACTTTCGTCAGGGAAGATTCCTATTTCAGAAGGCACTATGATGCGTTCTATATCCTGTTCAATACAGGCCTCAGAATATCTGAGTTTGCCGGACTGACCCTTAAGGATGTAGATATCGAAAACAGGAAGATCAATGTTGACCATCAGCTCCAGAGAGATATTGGCATCGGTTATAACATCAGAGAGACTAAGACTCGTGCGGGAGCAAGGATTGTCCCCATGACGGAGGAAGTCAGCGAGTGTTTTAAACGCATTATTGCTAAGCGTAAGAAACTCAAAGTTGAACCCATGGTCGACGGCTATTCGGGATTTATATTTATAGACAAAGACGGTCATCCTATGGTTGCCATGCACTTTGAGAACTTTTTCAGGCATGCGGTAGCAAAATACAACTCCATTTATAAGGTTCAGCTTCCGAATATCACGCCACATATTGCACGTCATACTTTCTGCAGTCGTATGGCTGCGGCGAGAATGAATCCCAAAACTTTGCAGTATATTATGGGGCACTCAGATATCGGAGTTACGCTTAATACCTACACTCACATGGGGGCTGATGATGCCTGTGAAGAGATGTCTCAGATTGATAAAACCGGTACCGCAATCAGGTCAATTTCATAAATTTGCACCTTTTTTGCACCTTTTTGTATTTTTGTATACAATACACCTTTTTTGGGGGTGAAGGGCCGGTTATAAAAATGGTCGAAATTACAAAAAGTGGCTTAAATACTGGATTTGACCGAGGTGCAAATTTTTTCGGATTTGCACCTTTTTTGCACCTTTTGCCCATCAAAATACGTCAAATTACATCAACTTTTGGCACAATCAAAAATCAAGAAATCCAGTAAAATCAAGGGTTTGAGGCATGTTTAGAATACTATTCATCTGCTGGGGCAACATCTGCCGTTCCCCAATGGCAGAATTTATTATGAAGGATCTGGTCGAAAAAAGCGGGCTGTCTTCGGAATTTGAGATAGCTTCCGCTGCAACCAGCACAGAGGAGATAGGAAACGGCGTATATCCTCCCGCAAAGGCTGAACTTGCACGTCACGGAATAGGAGTTCCCGGTAACGAGCTTGGCGTTAGTCTCAAGAGGGCCAGACAGATGACCCGCGGCGATTATGATAAGTATGATTATATAATCGGCATGGAGAACCTGAATCTGGGCTATATGAACCGAATCCTGGGCGGTGATCCCGAGGGGAAGGTTCACCTGATGATGGATTTTACCGATCATCCCGAGGATATAGACGATCCATGGTATACCGGAGACTTTTCGGGCGTATATAAACAGATCAGCGAAGGCTGTGAATGTCTGTTGAAAAAGTGCATTTCATAGTATAATTACGTAAGTTGGAGGTAGGTCATGGCTAAACTTATCGTAGTTGTTGATATGCAGAAGGATTTCATAGACGGAGCACTGGGCTCTGCCGAGGCTGTTAAGATTGTGGATCGCTGCGCGGAGAAGATCGAAAAGGCCCGTGACGCCGGTGATATCATCGTTTTCACAAGGGATACCCACGGTGACGACTATATGCAGACCGAGGAAGGCAAGAACCTGCCCGTGCCTCATTGCATAAAGGGAAGCGAAGGCTGGGAGATCTCACCGAGGCTTGAGAGCTTATGCCCCGGTGCACGGATTCTTGATAAAGAGACCTTCGGAAGCAGGGCGCTCGGAGAATATGCCGCCGAACTGTCTAAAGAAGGAAAGATTGATTCCGCAGAGCTGTTCGGTCTCTGCACCGATATCTGTGTAATAAGCAATGCGCTTCTCATAAAGGCTTTCTGCCCCGATATGCCGATAGGTGTCGATGCATCCTGCAGCGCGGGAGTCACACCGCAGAGTCATGACAATGCCCTTCTGGCTATGGAGAGTTGCCAGATTCATGTAACAGGTAAGGGTGAGGAACCTTGGAGATAGCAGACAGACCCAAAACCGCAATATTCGGTGGCACATTCGATCCCATTCACATGGGCCACATTGAGTTGCTTGAAAACGTATATGAAGAGATATGCCCGGACAGGATCGTGATGATTCCGTCCGGGCATCCTTATATGAAAGAAAAAAAGGGGATCAGGATAACCTCCTCCGATGACCGCATCGGAATGCTGGAAGCGGGAGTAGAAGGCCTTGATCTTCCCATAGTCATATCCCGCATCGAGACAGACAAGGATACACCGAGTTATTCGGTCGATACCATAGCTCAGCTTAAGGCTGAAGATCTCGAAACAAACGAAAAATACGCCGGCGGAGATTATTATTTTCTCTGCGGCAGTGATATACTTTTTGAGATAGAAAAGTGGTACGAATTCGAGAAACTGCTGGGAGAGATCATACTAACCGTCACTCCCAGAGGCGAAGATGATATAGAGGTCATCCTTGAGAAAAAGAAAGACCTCGAAGAAAAGTACGGAGCGAGGATAATCATAACCTCATTCAGGGGAAGAGTGATATCGTCCACGCTCATCAGAAGCAATCCCGATAAGTATAAAGATTTGGTACCAAAAGGAACATTTGAATATATCAAAGAGCATCATCTGTATGAAAGGAAGGATTGACCATGGAACAGATCATAAACAGTCTTCTTGAAACAGACCTGTACAAGTTTTCGATGGGACAGGCTATCTATCACCAGTTCCCCAGCTATACAACCACTTGGACATTCAGATGCAGAAACACCGATGTACGGTTTACTCCCGATATGGTCGAGGAGATAAAGCGTCAGATCAGGCTTTACTGCGATCTTAAATTCACAGAGGAAGAACTTGGATACCTCGGAAAGATTACCTGGTTCAGACGCTCATACGTTGATTTCCTCAGACTATGGCATCCCAGATTCGAGGATTTTGAGATCGGAACCAAGGATCCCTGCGGACTTACCATCGAGACAAAGGGCACATGGCTCAATACCTCCATGTATGAGATCCCTACTCTTGCCATTGTTAACGGTGTTTATTTCCGTATGGGATACGATTATGAAAAGCTGCTTGAAAGCTTCAGGGAGCGCCTTGCCGACAAGATAAAGAAGCTTGTGGACGGAACCTGGAAGATCGGACCATTTTCCGAATTCGGTATCAGAAGAAGGCTTTCCGCAGAGGCTCAGGAGCTTGCTGTATCGGAGCTTGCCAAGGCTAAGCTGGACGGTTCTCTTTTTGTCGGAACCTCCAATGTTTACCTTGCCAAGAAATTCGGATTAAAGCCCGTCGGAACAATGGCCCATGAGTGGATCATGTGCGTAGGCCAGGGCAATCACAAGCACAACCCTGCATATTCCAACTGGTACGCTCTCGACGCGTGGGTTAAGGAATACGGAGTTCTCAACGGAACCGCTCTTACCGATGCAATTACTACGGATTGTTTCCTTAAGGATTTCCAGCTTACATATGCGACTCTTTTCTCAGGTGTAAGACAGGACAGCGGAGATCCCATGAAGTGGGGAGACAAGATGATAAAGCATTACGAAGAACTTGGCATCGATCCAAAGACCAAGACGCTTCTGTTCTCAGACTCGCTTGATTTTGAGAAGGCTCACAACATCTATAAGTATTTTGACGGAAGAGCAAAGGTCGCATTCGGAATCGGAACATATGTTGCGAACGATACCGATGTTCCTGCACTCAACATAGTTATGAAGACAACCGAATGCAACGGACAGGACGTTGCCAAGATCTCCGACAGTGAAGGAAAGGGAATGTGCAAGAATCCTGCGTATGTCGAGTATCTGCAGCGTTGCATCGACTGGAGAATGAAGCACGAATAAGGAGTGACATATGCTTACAAATGTAGAAAAAACCGTAGATGAGATCTGTGAGTGGGTACGCGACTTTTTTGATAAGAACGGGAAAAACTGCAGTGCCGTCCTCGGAATATCCGGCGGAAAGGATTCATGCATAACCGCAGCTCTTCTTGCAAGAGCACTCGGAAAAGAAAGAGTAGTCGGTGTCATGATGCCCGACGGTATTCAGCCCGATATCAGCGATTCGCAGACTGTTGTGGATTTTCTCGGGATCAGGAATTTTACCGTGAACATCGGTGAATCAACTAAAGCGCTTAAAAAGAGTCTTGAAGAGGCGGGATCTGCGATTACGAAGGATGTCGGCATCAACATCCCTCCCAGGATCAGGATGACCACCCTTTATGCCGTAGCCCAAGGCCTTGAAGAGGGCGGAAGAGTCATCAACACGTGTAACAAGTCTGAGGATTATATAGGCTACAGCACCAAGTACGGCGATGCTGCGGGAGATATGTCCATCCTTGCGGGCTTTACCGTGGAGGAGGTTCTTCAGATCGGTGACTTCCTCGGACTGCCTTCGAATCTCGTTCATAAGACTCCTTCCGACGGTCTGAGCGGAATGAGTGACGAAGACAAGGTAGGTTTTACCTATGCGGTACTCGATAAGTACATCGCGACAGGAATATGCGAGGATGAAAATATCAAGGCGAAGATCGACAGGATGCATGTGCTCAATCTTCACAAGCTGAATGTCATGCCTCATTTTGAACCCTCGGAAAATTAAATATATTGGGAGTGTTTTATGGAATTTACATTGAACGGAAAATCTCTTCTCATCCTGGACGGTAATGACTGGCCCGGAGTGCACAGAGTTGCGGGAAAAGTATCGGGAGATATGGAGCTTGTCTTCGGAACTTCCGAAAAGCCCAAAATAAAGAACGGAGCGTTTACCGATGCGGATATCACCGACGGCGGTATCTATGCCGGATGCATAGGAAAGTCCGAGGCGGTTGAATGCTTTGAAAAATCGGGACTCATCGATCTTTCATGCGTTAAGGGCAAAAGGGAAGTTTTTCTTTTTGCTCCGCTTGATGTAAACGGTAAGAAGGTCATCGTGATCGCCGGAAGCGATAAGAGAGGAACCATCTACGGACTCTTTCATATATCGGAACTTATGGGCGTGAGTCCCTGGGTGTGGTTTGCCGATGTAAAGCCTGCCCGGAAAAATGAAATCATCGTTACAGAAAATGACACATTTGTCAGCAAAGAACCTTCGGTTAGATACAGGGGCTTCTTTATAAATGATGAGTGGCCTTCGTACGGAACATGGACGAATAATCTTTTCGGCGGATTCAACGCGAAGATGTACGACCATGTATTTGAAGTGCTCCTCAGGATGCATGGTAATTATCTCTGGCCCGCGATGTGGTCCTCATGCTTTTCGGAGGACGGTCCCGGAATTGAGAGTGCCGCACTCGCCGATGAATACGGTGTTGTTATGGGAACTTCCCATCATGAGCCCTGTATGAGGCATGGAGAGGAATTCTCACATGTAAAGGGTCCCGATTCAAAGTACGGCAATGACTGGAATTTCAACCGTAACAGGGAAGGCCTTATCGAATTCTGGAGAGACGGACTTAAGAGAAATGCTCCCTTTGAAAATATCGTCACCGTCGGAATGAGAGGCGAAGCTGATTCCGAAATGCTCGGGAGGGAGTGTACGGTCCTTGACAATATCAATTATCTCAAGGATGTCATCACCACCCAGAGAGGCCTTCTCAGGGAAGTATACGGAGACAGGGAACCGGAGATAGCCAAGGTTTTTGCGGTCTACAAGGAGGTTGAAACCTTCTATTACGGGGATGCGGAGAACGAAGGCTTAAGGACCTGGGACGGTCTTGACGGAACCATCATCCTTCTTTCCGATGATAACCATGGCAATATGAGGCTTCTTCCGCCCGCAGGAGATCGAGACCATAACGGTGGATTCGGAATGTATTTTCATCTGGATTATCACGGCGGTCCCGTATCCTACGAGTGGGTTAACAGCACCTACATTCCCCGCATTGCCGAACAGATGGGCCAGGCATGGGAGTGCGGAGTAAGGGATCTTTGGATAGTCAATGTGGGTGATATCAAGCCCGTGGAATATCCGCTCAATTACTTCATGGATCTTGCTTATGATTATGATAAGTGGTCGGCGGAATATGCTTTCTATCCCGGATACTGGGCGGATAAGCAGTTTTCGGCCGAAGGTCCCGATACGGTTTCGAAGATAGCGGATATCCTTGATGATTATTCCCGTATCAACTCCGTAAGGCGTCCTGAGACCATTGCGCCGGACACCTTCAGTCCGGTATACCGCAGCGAAGCGGACAGCATGCTCTCAGCCGCACACAGAGTAAGTTCTGCTGCGGAAGCCATGCTTGATCGCTTTAACGGAAAAGAAAACCGTGATGCATTTTATCAGCTTGTGTATTACCCTGCCGCTGCTTCAATGAATGTTCTTACAATGATGCTTTACAGCGGAAAGAATATGCATCTTGCCCGCAGGGGATGTCCGTCCGCCAACCTTTATGCCGACGGAATTGAAAAGTGTCTTGAGCTTGATGCAAAGCTTGCCTCAGAATATAACGCACTCGGAAACGGAAAGTGGAACGGCATGATGCTTTCCGAGCACATCGGTTTTACCAACTGGAACGAAGAAGAGCATATGATCCCGGTGAGGGTATATGTAAAGCCTTACGAGCGTGACAGGGTTTGTGTGAGCGTAAGCGGATATCCGGCCTTTACCATGGGCGGTGACTGGACCAAAAAGGATCTGGTCATGACGGATCTTCTGATCCCCGGTTCCGACGGTGAGATAGTTCTTGAGAACTGCTGCAAGGATTCCTGTGAATGGGAAATTACATCAGATTCGGACTGGATCGTATTATCCGCGGTGAAAGGCAGCATGAATGGAGCGCCGGATGAAGACGCGGTCTGCACCGAATGCTCCGAAAAAGCAATTTCACGCATCAAAGTCAGTGCAGACAGGGAGCTTCTTCATAAGGCATGTACGGATGCGGGTTCGGATCACATCACGGGAACCGTTACGGTCATCTCCGGAAGATGTAAGGCGTTCGTGAAAGTGGTTGCCCGGGATTTCACCGAAGAGGAAATATCGGCTGCTCATTTCGTCCCCGTTCTTCCCGCGGATGCTCCGAGGCCTTATGGAGGTGCCGATCTGTCATGTGCCATCGAAGCGGATGAATATGATACAATAAGCGGCGGAAAGGATTGCGATTTCAAGGTATATAAGCCCTACGGAAAGTTTTCTTCTGGCATGAGAGTGTTCCCCACTGACGGAGGCAGCGGAGATCCGAAGGACATGCCTTCGGTGCAGTACAGCGTGTACCTTCCCGAGGAGGGTGAATATGAGATCACTCTTTCGCAGGCTCCCGGAGGTCCCGTTTTAAAGGAGACCTTTTCATCTCTCGCAGTGGCGGTTAATGACGGTGATGTCATCAGGGTAAAGGGCGTTGCCGAAGATTACAGAGCCGGAGAAAACGGATGCAGGGAATGGTGCAATGTGGTTCTTGTACATGAAAAGAAAGCATCGTTTGTTGCTGCCGGACGTAAGGGCAATAATACAATAAGGATATTCGGATGTGAACCCGGAGCGGTCCTTATGAGGATAACGGTCAGAAGGGTGCAGGAAGATGCTCCGTATTCTTTCTTTGGCCCCACACCTACATTCATTTCAGAACAGAGGTAGATTATGCAGGTTGATCAGACTCGTCCCGTATATGTCATCGGACATAAGAATCCCGATACGGATGCGATCGCATCGGCTATCGGATACGCGGATCTTAAGAACAGGCTGACCGGCGGAGATTACCGTGCGGTAAGATGCGGACATCTTAATGATGAGACCAAATTTGTTCTTTCCAGATTTGGGATAAAGCCTCCCGAGTACGTCAAGGATATCAGGATCCAGGTAATGGATATGGATATGAGGAAGCTTCCCGGCGCCGCATCCGATATGTCTCTTAAGAATGCGTGGAAGGCAATGCACGACGCCAACGTTGTTACGCTGTGCATTACGGAGGGCAGGACTCTCAAGGGGCTTATCACTCTGGGTGATATCGTTGATTCATATATGGATACAGAGGACCTCGGAATACTTGCGGATTCTCACACCCCATATTCCAATATCGTTGAGACCCTGGAAGGAACGCTGGTTGCAGGTGATATTGAAGGCACAGTGGAAGGCGGCAAGGTGATGGTTGCCGGAAACGGCTCCGCAGGTGTCTCAAAAGGTGATATTGTCATACTGCCTGACGGAGGAGAGGATGCTGCAGAATGTCTCGAAGCCGGAGCCGGATGTCTTATAAGCTGTTCCGGAACAAGACCGGATGATGAAGTGAGGAACCGTGCATCCGATATGGGAGTGCGTATCATAGTGACCAAGTATGATGCGTTCCTTGTTTCGAGACTTATGGACCAGTCCATTCCGGTAAGTTATTTTATGAAATCCCAGGATCTGATCACCTTCAGAATGACCGACTATGTTGATGATATAAGACCCGTAATGGCTCAGGCCCATCACAGATATTTCCCCGTTCTTGATGAGAAGGGAGAATACGTGGGCATGATCTCGCGCAGAAATTTCCTCGGTGCAAAGCGCAAGCAGGTCATTCTCATGGACCATAATGAGAAAAGCCAGGCGGTTACAGGGATTGAATCCGCATCCATCCTGGAGATAATCGATCACCACAGACTCGGTGCGGTTGAGACCATAGCTCCGGTATTTTTCAGAAACCAGCCTCTCGGTTCCGCATCGACTATAGTTTATCTGATGTATAAGGAAGCTCATGTTGAAGTGAAGCCTGAGATCGCAGGGCTTCTTTGTGCGGCGATTCTTTCCGATACTCTGATCTACAAGAGTCCCACCTGTACCGAGACCGATATTCAGTGCGGCAATGAGCTTGCCCATATCGCAGGCATCCGCCAGGATGAATTCGCACGTGAGATGTTCAAAGCCGGAAGTGATTTCGAAAGAAAGACCGGTGAAGAACTTCTGAAGAGAGATTTCAAGAGGTTCACGATAGAAGGTCTGTCTGTCGGCATCGCCCAAGTCAATGCGATGATGAAGGAAGAGATCGATGTTGCCGAGGGTAAGGCTAAGGAAGCAATAGATAAATTTATGCTTTCGGAAAAACTCGATATGGTATTCTTCCTCATAACTCTTATCCCTTCGGAAAGCTCAAGAGTCATTTGGGCGGGAGAGTACGCCGATGAGGTTCTGAAAGCGGGATTTCAGACAGAGATTCCTGCGGACGGATCGGGGCTTTTCCTCAGGGGAGTCGTTTCGAGAAAGCAGCAGTTCCTTCCGGCCATAGTGGAAGGTATCTCTGTTATCGGTTCAGATTGATATTGTCAGAAATGTCCGATTGTTGTAAAGTATCACGGTATGGTTTTCATACCGTCACGCGGATGTGATGGAATTGGTAGACATGCAAGATTTAGGTTCTTGTGCGCAAGCGTGTGGGTTCGAGTCCCTTCATCCGCATTAAAAAACAGTCCATGCTTATGGGCTGTTTTTTAATGTTAATTCAAAGGACTCGAACCCATAGCGAGCTCCCTTCATCTGAAGGATGTTCAAAACACACAGGTTCGAGGTCTCCCCGGCACATAATTTTTTATACTTTTAGGCTGCTTGAAATGATATTGGCCTGCATATGATACGGATATACCCGAATATACGTGGTGTAATAAATCCTGCTGATCTGACAGATCAGCTGGTCCTTCTGCAGACCAGGATGTCTCCGGACTTCAATATGATATTTCTTGTGGGAACAGCATTGACACCGTCGCGTATAAGCACGAGGATGTCAGTGCTTTCTTTTTCTTCGACGTATCCGATGTTCTTATTTACATACGGGGTATCGGGACCCACGGTGATGGTGATGAGTCCGGCTCTTTCCTCACCTTTGGCCTGGTTTCTTCTGATGGCTGTGTACTTTTCGACAAAGCCTGCGGAAATGATTCCGGTAGGTATCGCAACAACGGCCATTGCCAGGAAGTCGATGATGATGCCGATGACCTTACCCATAAGGGTTACCGGTGCCATATCTCCGTATCCTACGGTAAAGATCGTGGTTGCCGCCCACCACATTCCGGAAAGGGCGTTGGAAAATACATCGGGCTGTACTTCGTGCTCTACCGAATACATGCATATGCTTGAGGAGAGCATGAGTATCAGAATGATAAGTACCGATGACATTATCTGACTCAGCTTGTCCTTAAACACGGAAAGAATTACATGGAATGAATCGTATGTCGAATTGATCTTGAAGAGCCTTAGGATCCTTGCGACCCTGAGAAGCCTGAATACGACAAAGCCCGACAGATAGTAGAAGGGCAGTATCGTCAGCAGTTCGATCACACCGTCAAGCGATGATATGAATTTCCATGCCGCAACCGTCTTCTTTTCATCGGGATACAGATAGTCGGAGGTGACGATCCTGAGAACGTACTCTGTCAAAAAGAAAATGATGCTCACTATATCAATGATGTTGAACACTCCCGCCATAAATGAGAGATGATCGAACGATTCAAGTATCAGAGACAGTATGTTCAGTATGACTATCGTAATGAGCAGGGCATCAAAAAGAAAACTCGGAATGTCCGAACGGCTTCCGATCTGTATGATCTCGAATATCCTTTTTCTGAAATTGTTTTTCTGTTTGGAATTCGTATTTTTTCCCATAGTCATTACCGTGATCCGTTAAGTAAAAACCTTACGGAAAACATTTTACGTTTAGTTGAAAAATATGTCAAAAAAATTGGATTATATATAGCTTCTTATGATATTATTTTCCTGATATGTTTCAGATATATGGGGAATCGCCCCGGGGAGGAATGCAGATGTTTACGTTACTTGTTATAATCATTCTGCTTGCCGTTATTTGGACCTTGCTCAAGCTTCTTGCATTTACGATAAAGCTTCCGTTCAAGGTTCTCGGATTTATCTTCAGGCAGCCGTTTGCAACAATTTTTTGGCTGGTTGTGGCAGGCTATGTTGTATATTATTTTTTCATTCATTAAAGTGAGGGAGATTAGAAATGCAGACACTTGATTTTGCAGAGATGTTGGAGCAGTATCTGGATGATCCTTATCAGTACCAGCTTATGAGTCAGGGATTCAGTTCGGTGATCAACCTTATTCAGTTCGTGATGAGGATCCTTATGATCATCGGAATGTGGCTTATGTTCGACAAAGCCGGAGAGCACGGCTGGGGATCGATCATTCCTGTTTACAGGGGATATCTTCTCTTTAAGACAGCCGGCATCAAGAACTGGTTTTGGGGAAGTTTTATTGCAAGCCTTGTTTACGCAATATGCCTTATTGTTTCCATGATTTATTTCCTTGCATATTTCATCGCAAGTATATTCGGAGGGGCATATGATTCTGAGGTAGAAGACCTTACCGCATTTATGGGCGGTCTGTTTATTTTCGGCTGTATTGCGGGATTGGTGTGCTTTATCATTGCAATCTATCGCGGGATCAAGATGGCTCAGGCATTTAACCTCGGCGGAGGCTGGGCAGTCGGAATCATACTTCTTCCCTGGCTCTTCTATATGATCATGGGTGTCTCCAAGAATATCCACCACAGGAAGTACCCTAACGGAGTTCCCAAGGTTGCGCCCGGTGTTCAGCCCGGATATCAGCAGAATCCTTATGGGCAGAATCAGTATCAGCAGAACCCCTACGGACAGAATCAGTATCAGCAGAACCCCTACGGACAGAATCAGTATCAGCAGAACCCCTACGGGCAGAATCAGTATCAGCAGAACCCTTACGGACAGAATCAGTATCAGCAGAATCCCTATGCGCAGAATACCGCTCAGCCGGATCAGGCGGCACCTGTGAATCCCTATGCGAACAATCCTTACGTGCAGAATCAGGCAGCCCAGGCACAGCCCTCACAGCCTGCCCAGAGCCCTTATGCATCCTCTCCGGACAGTTCGCAGAATCCTTATCAGAATCCTCCCAAGCAGGAGGTTTGGAACACCATTTACGACGAGAACAAGAATAATCTCTGATAAGGTCCGGATTATTTAAAAATATAGGCATTTTTTCTTGACAGAGCGACCTATTTTGGATATTATAGTCGTTGTCTGTTTTGTGTCCGTAGCTCAGCTGGATAGAGCAACGGCCTTCTAAGCCGTGGGTCGGGGGTTCGAATCCCTTCGGGCACGTTTATGGTGGGTGTAGCACAGTTGGTTAGCGCGTCAGATTGTGGTTCTGAAGGTCGAGGGTTCGAGTCCCTCTACCCACCCTAACGCCATACAGGCGTTTTTTTATGACCGCAGGCAATGCGTTCGAGCCGGCCGTAGGGCTATCGCCAAGCGGTAAGGCACAGGACTTTGACTCCTGCACTCGTGGGTTCGAATCCCGCTAGCCCTGTATCTGAGACACTAGCTCAGTCGGTAGAGCACTTGACTTTTAATCAAGTTGTCGAGGGTTCGATTCCCTCGTGTCTCACTAAAGCAAAAGCACTGCAAATCCAGAAGTATCAAGGGTTTGCGGTGTTTTTCTTTTTCGTTTAAAAGTGGCTAAAAGTAGCAAAAAGTAGTAAAAACTATATGTTAGCAAGGCTGGCTACGACCATAATGTTAGCAAAATGTTAGCAAAATCGGACCACCCTGGGGATAATATGATATAATCATTTATCATACTGAATTCTCAAAAACAGATAACAAAAACAAGGAGTATGGAATATGCCAAATTGGGGCGAAGTTCTTACTGAATTACAGGGGATGAAGATAGAGAATCCCCTTGATACTCTGCGCCATAAGTATCTGAAAGTAATGAATCAATATACAGGAAGGAATGTTATTGCTTATTATTCAGGATTTCTTCAGAAGCCCGGAGCTAATACATCAATTGATGACAACGATAAAAACGCCTTAATGCAGGCGGTATATGGGTTGGATAAGAGTAAGGGATTGGATCTTATTCTTCATACTCCTGGCGGAAATACCGCAGCAACCGAATCCATTGTAAACTATCTACATTCAATGTTTGGAAAAGATATCAGAGCTTTTATTCCTCAAATGGCTATGTCCGGAGGAACTATGATTGCTTTGGCTTGCAAAGAGATAATCATGGGAAAGCAGTCAAATATAGGACCGATTGATCCTCAGTATGGCGGTGCGTCTTGCGCTGGAGTTATAGAGGAATTCAATAAAGCTATAGATGAAATAGCAAATAGACCATCCTCAGTTCCACTTTGGCAAACGATTATTTCAAAATATCACCCCACTTTTTTAGGAGATTGTCAAAAGGCCATGGATTGGTCTGACAATATGGTTAAAGCATGGCTTATTGGTAATATGTTTGATGGTGAGCCTGATGCCATACAAAAAGCGGAAAAAATTGTGAGCTTATTGGGAAGCCATATTGCAACTAGTACCCATTCTCGACATATTCACATTGATGAATGCAAGAATATTGGAATAAAAGTAAAAGAGTTGGAAAGTCTAGATAAAAGACGGCTTAAAGGATGCAAAGATTTACAAGATTGCGTTTTAACCATTCATCATTCATATATGCATACCTTTTCAAATTCTACTGCAGTAAAGATTGTTGAGAACCATAATGGAAATGCTATGATAATGAATTCAGCACAAATGAAGGCCTGAATAGGAGGGGAATGCGATGAGAGACTATAATCAGATATACAAGGATTTAGGAATTGCAATTGCTCCGCTTAGTGATAACTATGATCCGGAAATATATGGTCGTGAATTAATGAGAGGTTTGAACTGTAATGAAGAAATTTCATATTCTTCGGCAACGAATTACGACCCAAAGATGCTAGCCTCAGAAAATGAGGATAGAAAATTAACATTTGCATAAAATATATTGAACGGTCAGGCAAAGCCTG
>JAEEQL010000178.1 GCA_016285265.1 Lachnospiraceae bacterium | reverse complement strand
GAGACGTATCTCAGGGGTGAACTCGGAACATATTCCGACAAGATGCTCGAGCTTTACGCTAGATTCATCGTTACACTTTCCGGAGAAGGAAGGAATCTTGCATACGAAACTATGCAGAATACCGCAAGGCTCTACGGCTATGACAGCATAGATAAAGCGGAGCATTTCTTTGCAAGATGACAGGAACCTTTATGAACAAGACTGCCCTTAAGGGGATCGGCAAAAAGAAAACTGAACCGGTCTTTCACATTTCGGCATGCGTTTATGCGGCCGTCATCTTCGCATCCCATTTTATGAGGATATTCGATAATGATTTCTGGGGAGATGAAGCATATTCCATCGGCATGGCAAGGATAGGATTTGGCGAGATGCTTAAGATCACCGCCTCCGATGTGCATCCTCCGCTGTATTATTCTCTGCTCATGCTTCTTTACAGGATCTTCGGAGATCACGGGTGGGTCTACCATCTGGCGGCCATTATTCCGTTTACGGTCGTGCTCGTCTTTGCGGTAACTTCCCTTTATAAAAGGTTCGGAAAGGAAGCGGCATTCATCTTTCTGACACTGATCGGTTTTTCCGACAATGCTGTCATATACAATGTGGAAGTGAGAATGTACTGCCTTGCTTTCATGTTCGTTCTTCTTTCATATTATTCCCTCTACAGATGCATAAAAGGAGAAAAGCGGGCGGAGGTTTTCTTTGTTCTCTTTTCCCTGGGAGCGGCATACAGTCACTACTATGCGATGCTCGCCGTGGCATTCTTCTACCTTGCGCTCTTTGTGAGGGCCGTACGTAAGAAGTACAGGTTCGGAAGATTCTTCGCCGTATGCATAGCTACCGTGGCAGGATATCTTCCCTGGCTGATCCAGGTCATAACTACCTTCGGGCGGACCACGGGCGATTACTGGATGACGGAAATACCGGGAGTAAAGGACCTGGTCAAATACTTTTTCCTTTCCGGAAATAAATGGTATTCATATGCGATGTTTCTCTGCACCGCGGCTGTTGCGCTCATCTGCATTCTCAAAAGAAAGCATGATGCCGCAAAGGCATCTTGGATATTCTGGGGACTGGCGGGGTGTCTCGGAGTTGTCCTTACGGGCGAGCTTGTTTCGGCAGTGATGAGACCTGTGTTTACCTTCAGGTTCATATACCCTGTCGTTTCGGTCATGTGGCTTGTCCTGGCAGCAGGCGTATCGGAGCTTAAGATACGCGGTCTGCTCGCACCCGTTATCATCGTCATCTCACTTATCGTATATGTTCCTTCTTTTACGGACACCGTGCGTTATGAGCGCTACATAGATGAGATATGCGCAGATACGGCCGCCGACCTGCGCTCCATGGTAAAGGAGGACGATATTATCCTCACCGACGGTTCGCACCTTGACTGGACTCTTATAGATTATTATGTGCCCGGAACGGCACATGAGCTTGTCGAAAGCGTTGATAACGAATATGAAGAGGGCAGGACTTATTATCTGTTCTGGTCCGAGCCTCTTACGCAGGACGAGATAAAGGTCCTTGATGAAAAGGGATTAACGGCTGAAGAAAAGATCAGAAACGGACTGATCGGAAATTGGGTGAACGTTTACAAATTAACTGTCAAGATGACATAATTCGGTTTGAATTGTTTATTGTCATATATTTTGTGAAAAAATGACAATAAAGTGTCCGCGGACATTAATCGGCTGTTTTTCCGCAGTGAAGGTTTTCCACCAAAAATCATTAAGAAAAGCTTAATTTTCGGGTTTATACACGGAGTTAGTCACATTATCCACCGAAAAAAAACACTCATTACCCATTATTTTTATGGAAACCATCGAAAATATGTTTTGGTAAATAATGCAGAAAAACAGCAATTTTTGGATGATTTTAATAGTCTGACACCCATTAGTGGTCATGGTAGAAGAAAAACAATTCATTAAATTGTCAGAAAACTTATGCATATAAATCCATGACGAAAGCCCCCTGCTGTATGTTAAAATCTAAAAGATAATTTTAGGTCGCATTGCGACGGAATTGAGGTTTTTATGAAGCTTAAGAAAACAGCCCTGATACTTGCGATGACTCTTGTCCTGGGCGCATGCGGCAAGGGCGCGGATGCTGATCCCGTGCCCGCTCCGGAAGAGACTCAGCAGGTGCAGGATGATACTGAGACCGTAACACCCGCAGAGGATGAGACTGCACCCGCAGTGCCGGCAACCGAGCCCGAACCGGAACCCGAGCCCGAACCTGTGGAAGAAGAGCCCCTTACATTTATAGAGGATATGGGAACCACGACCATAAACGGATATACCGTAAAACCCGTTCCCGATACCGATGCCTTCGAATTCGTGCTCGGAATGCACGGCGGCATCAATCTCGGAAATGCATTCGATGCATCCGACTGCACCTGGGTGGCTAATGAGCTTGATTACGAGAGTGCATGGTGCGGTGCCAAGACCACCTATGCCTATATCGACTCCCTTTGTAACGAGGGCTTCAATGTGATCCGTATTCCCGTTTCATGGCACAATCACGTCGATGCGAATTACAACATCAGCCAGGCATGGCTTGCAAGGGTAACGGAAATTGTTGATTACTGTCTCGGAAAAGACATGTATGTCATAATCAATATCCATCACGATACCGATAAGAATTACTTCTATCCCGATTCGGCGCATCTCGATAAGACCCTCAAATATACCGAGGCGATCTGGACACAGCTTGCGGAGCACTTCAGGGACCGCGGAGGCAAGCTGATCTTCGAATGCATCAACGAGCCGAGGCTGAGGGACACCGATCTTGAGTGGTGGTTTTCGTCCGAGAACGATACCGTGCTTGATGCTTACGATGCCCTCATGCAGGCAAACCAGCTCTTCGTCGATACGGTAAGAGCGTCCGGCGGAAATAATGCCGACAGATTCCTTGTTGTATGCGGCTACTGCCAGATGCCTTCCGCAACCACCTCCGCTGATTTCTCGCTTCCCAAAGACAGCGCGAAGAACAGGATCATCGTGAGCGTACATTCCTACAGGCCTTATGAATTCGCGGGAGAGGTCCCCGGAAAGACAGAATTCGGCGAAGCTGCGAAA